>WFTU01000231.1 GCA_015485375.1 Paracoccaceae bacterium
GGAGTATCTGGTGCGCGGCTACGGCGAAGGCGTCTTTTCCGGCTCCATCAGCGTATTGATGTATATCTCCTCGCTGGTCTCCATCTCCCTGATCGCCCGCACCTTCGGCAGCTACGGCTACGAACTCCTGCCCGACGGGTTGCCGCATATTCTGGTCGAGGTATTCTCCGCCGCCGTGGTTCTGGCCTTCATGTTCATCAACCTGCGCGGCCCTGGCTCGATGGCGACGCTGGAAAAACTGGTGGTCCTGATCAAGATGACCGCCCTTGCCATTTTCGCCATCGCGGGCATCGCGACGCTGGATCCGTCCCGCCTGTCCCCCGCCGACTACCCGCCCGTCAACATGATCTTTTTCTCGCTGGCGATATCCTTTTTCGCCTACGAGGGCTTTCGCATCATCACCAACGCCGCCGAGGATATGCCCGACCCCGCCAAGACCCTGCCGCGCGCAATCATGACCGCCATCCTGATCGTCATGGTTCTCTATGTCGCCGTGGCTTTCGCGGTTTTCGGCAACCTCTCCACCGCCGACGTCATCAAGGCCGAGGATTATGCCCTGGCCGAGGCCGCCCGCCCGACCTTCGGTGCCATCGGTTTTACCATCATGGCCATCGCCGCGCTGGTCTCCACGTCCTCGGCGATCAATGCCAGCCTTTACGCCGCCACCAACGTCACCTACCGCCTCGCCAAACTGGGCGAGCTGCCTGCCGCATTCGGCAAACCCATAGCCCATTCACGACAGGGCCTTGTGGTCAGTTCGGCGATAATCATCGTCATGGCAGTATTTTTCGACCTGTCCTCGATCGCCGCCATCGGCGCTATCTCGACACTGGGCATCCACATGATTGTGCATATCGGCCATTTGCGCCTGCGCCGGCAAACCGGCGTCTCGCTGTTTCTGGTTCTCGCCGCCATTGCGGTCAATGCCGGTGCCATCGTGCTCTCGGCAATCTACCTCAGCGGCAAACAGCCCGCGATCCTGCTCTGGGTCGCGGGGGCCTTCGTTCTGGCCTTCGCAATCGAGCTGTCCCTGCGCCGATTCACCGGTCGCGTCATCAGCCGCCGAACCCCTGACTGAAAAGTTGCGTGAATGCCCGCAAGCCGCTAACCTGGCCGGTATTTCGCAACTTAAAGCATTTTTTCAGGAGCCGCCCGATGCCCTCCACCCAGATCAAGGCCGGAGAGCGCAAGCGTATTCTCTATCGTTTCGGCAACAGCCTGCAAACGGACTATGCCTTCAGCGCAACCCCGAAGGACGACTCCCGCCCCGTCAGCGGCACTATCGAGGTCAAAGGCTCCGGCTGGCTCTCCCCGAAACCCGCGACAAACCAGTCGCTTCAAAGCCAAAACCGGGTTTTCAAAGGCGCATGGGACACGTTTTACAGCGTCTATGTCACTCCGGACGTGGATGTCGAGGTCACGCTGACGAAAGGCCGCTCCGGCAGCCCCATGCTGATCGTCTGGGTCGCGGTAGGTCTGATTATTCTGGCAACGGTGGCCACGCTGATATTCTGACCCTAGGGCGTAGACCTATAAACCCCGCGCCGCCAGTTTGGCAGATTTTTGCCCCGAGCAGGCGCAGGGCCGCAGTAATAGTGGTTCTATTTCAAGGCCTTGCAACGCACTCGGGGCGGGAACCTGCCAAACCCGAAGGGCGCGACCCTCGCTTCATCTCAATGGCGTGGACCGCTTACAAAGGGGGCCACCCTGTGCGGCGCGACCCAAACCATTGATATTTCGCGAGGATCGCGCTGGCGACGTGTGGTTTATAGGTCTACGCCCTAGAGGCTTTCGGGCAAGCTCGGCCGCACCGGTTTGCCGTGTGGCGTGGACAGGAAGGCCTCCGTCCACAGTTCTTTCATCTCTGCCAGCAGCGGCATCTCGGCCACGCCCTTGCGCACCAGCATTTCCTCCAGCGCGGTGACCCAGCAAACGTAGTAGTCATCGCTGCCGTCAAGCGGCCCGTCCGCGCGCGCTTTTTCCAGCGTCGCCCCGAACAGTTCTGTCCACTCCGGCCAGCCGAAATGCCCCGCTTCGTTCAGCGCAACAGCCAGAGCAAACACCTGCCCGTGCCAGGGGGCTTCGAAGGTTGCGGGCGGGGTAGGGGTCATGTCTCCGCCTCCAGATAATTCTGCCACAGGTCCAGCACCATAACATCGCCACTATCCTCGGCGTCCTGATGCCATAACTCCTTCGCCGCGAATTCCACCGCATAGAGCGGCTCCGGCGCCTCGCCCTGAAAATGCGCGTTGCTGTCGGGCAAAACATGATTTCCATGCACCCGCACCACGGTTCCGAGCCGCCCCATGGCATAGGAGGGCAGGCGCGTGTGTCCGCCCTTCACCCGATGGTTGGGGTTGTAGCTGGCGGTGCGCACCCTGTCGCCCACCCTGAATTTCGCCACAGGCCCCGCCGCGCGCGTATAGGGCACAACCGCGCGCATTGCTGTCGCCACCTGCTCCGCCCGCAGCGCCTTTTCCGCCAGCGAGGGGGCAGGGCGCACCCCCGCCTCGGCCACATAGGCGGCGCGTTGCAAGTCCGCGCGGTTGACCACCCCGCGTTCGACCAGCAGATTGGCCAGCGCCGCCATCCATTTCTCGTAATAGGAAAAACATTCGTAATCGCGCGGTTTCAACCGTTCGCGCGCGTGGCGCGAGGCATCGATATTCCAAGCCCCGAGCGCCCCCGCCGCCAGCGTTGTTGCCAGCGCACGGGCGTGCCATTCCTCGTGAAACACGTCTGCATCATCCTTGCCGGCAATCACACCGGTGCCGAAACGTCCGCCCATATCGTGAATGCGGCTCATTTCGGCACCTCCGCCAATGCCGTGCCGATCATGCTGTTGCGCGAAACCAGTTCCGCCAGCGCCTCCTCCGACCAGCCTTCGGTCCCTTCGGGGCGCATCGGGATCACCAGATAGCGTACCTCGGCCGTCGAATCCCAGACCCGCACCTTCTGCCCCTCCAGCAAGGTCACGCCGAATTCCTCCAGCACGGCGCGCGGCTCGCGCACGGCGCGGCTGCGATAGGCGTCGGATTTATACCATGCGGGCGGAATGCCCAGAACCGGCCACGGGTAGCAGGAACACAGGGTGCAAACGACCATATTGTGCTGTTCCGGTGTATTCTCCACAGCCACCATATGCTCGCCCTGCCGCCCCATATAGCCCAGCTCGGCAATGGCAGCGGTAGCATCCTCCAGCAGGCGCTCGCGAAACGCCGGATCGCTCCAGGCCTTCGCCACCACCCGCGCTCCGTTCTTCGGCCCGATCTCGTTCTGGTAGGTGTCGATCAGCGCATTCAGCGCCACCGGATCCACCAGCCCCTTTTCCACCAGAATACTCTCCAGCGCCCGCGCCCGCAATTCGGGGTCCGAGGGCAACAGGCTGTGCGGTTCGTCATGGGAATGATCGTGTGGCATATCGGCTCCGCTTCGGTTGCCGGACTATACCGCCACGGCGTTGCGCTCCTGTCAATCAACACAGGAAGAAATCGCCAACATGCCGATCATGAAAAAATCATTGATTTTTTCATACACCTGTGACTTCCTGCGGAACAGGAGGATCCGATGCCCGACAAACCCGCTCCCGATTCCGCCCTTGCCCTTGGCCGCGACCTGCGCGGCCTGCGCAAGAACCGCGGCCTGACGCTGGAGGTGCTGGCGCGGAAAATTTCCCGCTCCGTCGGCTTCCTCAGCCAGATCGAGCGCGGCCTCTCCAAACCCGCCCTGAATGACCTGCGCGCCATAGCCGATGCCCTCGATGTGCCGCTTAGCTGGTTCTATATTTCCGGCGATGCGCCGACAGCCGAGCGCGTCCATGTCGTGCGCGCGGACCAGCGCCGCCGCCTCGGCTCGCCCGAACACGGCATCACCGAAGAACTCCTTTCCCCCGACCTTGGCGGCTCCTTCGAAATCCTGCGCACGGTGATCGAGCCGGACGCCCGCCTTGACGAGCCCCTGCTGCGCGAGACCGAGGAAGCCGCCTATCTTGTTTCCGGCACGCTCGACCTGTGGATCGGCGCGGACAAATTCCACCTGACGGCAGGCGACGCCTTCCGTTTCGATCATCAACCGCACCGCTGGCACAACCCCGGACCGGACCCCGCCGTTCTGATCTGGGTTGTCAGTCCGCCTGTTTACTAGGAAAGCGCCCATGTCCCAACTCCCCGCCCACGCCCGCGCCGTCATCATCGGTGGCGGAGTCGCCGGAGCCTCGGTCGCCTACCATCTGGCGAAACTCGGCTGGAAAGACGTGATCCTGCTGGAGCGCAAAAAGCTCACCAGCGGCACCACATGGCACGCCGCCGGATTGATCGGCCAGTTGCGCGCCAGCTCCAACATGACGAAACTGGCCAAATACACGCAGGAGCTGTACTTCGGCCTCGAGGTCGAAACAGGCGTCGCCACCGGTATCAAACGCAACGGATCCATCAGTCTCGCCCTTACCGACGAACGCAAGGAGGAACTCTATCGCGGCGCCTCCATGGCCCGCGCTTTCGGCGTGGAGGTGGAGGAAATCGCGCCCGCCGAAGCTCTCGCGCGCTACCCCCACCTGAACATCGACGGCGTCAAAGGCGCGGTCTTTCTACCCAGGGACGGGCAGGGCGACCCCGCCAACATCACCCACGCGCTGGCCAAGGGCGCACGCCAGCGCGGCGTGCAAATTTTTGAAAACGTCAAGGTCACCGACATCAAAACCGCCAACGGCCGCGTCACCTCGGTGATGGCCGAACAAAACGGCGAAATGTTCGAAATCACCTGCGACCACGTCGTCAACTGCGCAGGCATGTGGGCGCGCGACCTTGGCAACATGGCCGGCGCTTCCATCCCGCTGCACGCCTGCGAACACTTCTACATCGTGACCGAGGGCATCGAGGGCCTCGGCCAGCTCCCGGTCCTGCGCGTGCCGGACGAATGCGCCTATTACAAGGAAGACGCCGGAAAAATCCTGCTCGGCGCGTTCGAACCCAAGGCCAAGCCGTGGGGCATGGCGGGCATTCCCGATGACTTCGAGTTCGACCAGCTCCCCGAGGATTTCGACCATTTCGAACCCATTCTGGAAAAGGCCATCAACCGCATGCCCCTGCTGGCCGAAGCCGGCATCCACACCTTTTTCAACGGCCCCGAGAGCTTCACCCCCGATGACCGCTACTACCTCGGCGAAACGCCCGAGGTGGCGAATTTCTGGGTCTGTTGCGGCTTCAATTCCGTCGGCATCCAGTCGGCAGGCGGCGCGGGCATGGCTCTGGCGCAGTGGATGGAGGACGGCCAGCCGCCCTTCGACCTCTGGGACGTGGACATCCGCCGCGCCCAGCCCTTCCAGAAAAACCGCCGCTACCTGCGCGAACGGGTCTCCGAAACCCTCGGGTTGCTCTATGCGGACCACTTCCCCTATCGCCAGCCCGAAACCGCCCGTGGCATCCGCCGCTCGCCGGTCCACGAACACCTGAAAGCCCGCGGCGCGGTTTTCGGTGAAATGGCCGGATGGGAACGCGCCAACTGGTTTGCCGATAAGGGCCAAAAACCCGAATACGCCTATTCATGGAAACGCCAGAACTGGTTCGAAAACAGCAAGCGCGAACATATGGCCGTGCGCGAGGGCGTCGGCCTGTTCGACATGACCAGCTTCGGCAAAATCCGCGTCGAGGGCCGCGACGCACTCCCCTTCCTGCAACGCCTCTGCGCCAACCGGATGGACACGGAGGCCGGCAAGATCACCTACACCCAGATGCTGAACCCGCGCGGCGGTATCGAATGCGATATGACCGTCACCCGCCTGTCGGAAACCGCCTTCCTGCTGGTTGTCCCGGGGGCAACCCTGCAACGCGACCTCGCCTGGCTGCGCCGTCACATCGGCGAGGCCTTCGTCGTCGTCACCGATGTCACCGCTGCCGAAGCCGTTTTCGCCGTCATGGGCCCGAAGTCGCGCGAGCTGTTGCAAAAAACCGGCCCGAACGATTTTTCCAACGCCGCCCACCCCTTCGGCACTATGCGCGAAATCGAGATCGGCATGGGGCTGGCCCGCGCCCATCGGGTCACCTATGTCGGCGAACTCGGCTGGGAAATCTACGCCCCCGCCGATCAGGCCGCGCATATTTTCGAAACCATCATCGCGGCTGGCGAGGGCATGGACCTCGAACTCTGCGGCCTGCACGCCCTCGATTCCTGCCGTCTGGAAAAAGCCTACCGCCACTTCGGCCACGACATCACCGACGAGGATCACGTGCTGGAGGCCGGTCTCGGCTTCGCAGTCAAAACGGACAAGGGCGATTTCATCGGTCGCGACGCCGTGCTGGCCAAGCGGGAAAACGGGCTGGAAAACCGCCTGCTGCAATTCCGCCTGCAAGACCCGGAACCGATGCTCTACCACCACGAACCGGTCCTGCGCGACGGAGAGATCGTCGGCTATCTCAGCTCCGGCAACTACGGCCACGCGCTTGGCGCTGCCATCGGCCTCGGCTACGTCCCCTGCAAGGGCGAAACCGCCGCCGAAGTGCTGGCCTCCACCTACGAAATCGAAATCGCCGGAGACCGCTTCAAAGCCACCGCCAGCCTGAAACCCCTGTATGATCCGACCTCCGAACGGGTCAGAATGTAAAAAGACCGGAGGTGCCCCTGACGCAGGAAAGGGCAACCTCCGGTCAACACTACATGCGCCGGGAACGGAGAACTCATCCCACGCGCAGAAGCGTATCCGTTACAAACTCGTAAGGCGGCAGATACAGGTTCAATGGCGCCGGTCCGCGCCGCACCCGTCCCGCCGAGTCATAAACCGATCCGTGACAGGGGCAGAACCACCCCTCCCACTGGCCAACCGGATCGCCGGTCTCCTGGCCAAGCGGAATACACCCCAGATGGGTGCACACCCCGATCACCACCAGCCACTCCGGCCGCTGCACACGCTCGGCATCCGTGGCCGGATCGATCAGGTCGGGGTTGTCGTCGTCCGCCACCGCCAGCGCTATGCGCTCCTCGGTCCGGTGGTCGATGAACACCGGCTTTCCGCGCCACTTCACGGTCAGGCGCGCGCCCACCTCCACATCGGAAATATCCACCTCGATTTTCGAAAGCGCGGTCACCTCGGCGCTGGCGTTCATACTGTCGATCAGCGGCCATATCGCCGCGCCGGTTGCCACCGCACCTGTTGCTGCCGTGGCAATATAAAGGAAATCCCTGCGCCCGTTGTCCGGGCCATCGTCCTGCATCTGTGAATCGGTCATATCCGCCTCCTGTCTGCGTACCAAAGATCAACGGAGTGTCGGTCTGTATCCGGAATGTAAGGGTTCCAGAAACGGGAAGGTCAAGGCGCTGGCATCACCTTCAGGTAACAACTTCTTGAGGGGTGGCGGCGAATAGGGCAATCTGCCCCACCGGCATGTGATTGCAATTCTTGCGCCATCCAATATATTGCTTTATTAGAATATATGCACCAAACACTTCGAACCCAAAGGGGAGGACAATATGTCGTTTGAATACGAAGGAAAAACCATCGAGACCAACGCAAACGGTCATCTGGAAAACCACGAGGACTGGAGCGAGGATCTCGCGAAATTCATGGCCGCAGCCGAAGGTATCGAGCTGACAGATCGCCACTGGGACCTGATCAACTACCTGCGCGAGGAATATTTCGACAACGCGCAGAACCAGCCCAACACCCGCGCCATCGTCAAGGCCATGAGCAAGGCCTGGGGCGAAAAAGTCAGCCAGCGTGACGTCTACGACCTGTTCCCGCTGGATCCGTCCAAACAGGGCGGCAAAATCGCCGGTCTGCCGGAAAGCCGCCGCAAGGGTGGCTACTAAGGCCAACCTGCACCGCAGAAAACAGACAACGCCGGCCGGATCTCCGTCCGGCGTTGGATTAATGGGTCCTGACCCTAGCCCCTGCGCATCAGTCTCCGCACAGCAAACCCCGCCAGCAGCGCAAAAGCCAGACCGGTCACCCAGCGCCCCGCACGCCCGCCAATCCAACCGCGCAAGGTCGTGGACAGGCTGTCCCCCGCCGAGACCAGCGGATTTTCCACCATCACATCGCCGAAAATCACCCGCCCCCAGTAGTAGGT
>WFTU01000232.1 GCA_015485375.1 Paracoccaceae bacterium
AAAGCCCCAACCCCATGCCCTCGTATCCCTCCCGTCCGGGGTCGGGCCGGTAAGGTGTGCCGCGTTTGCGCACGAACGGGTCGCCGATGCGGCCGATCAGGTCGGGCGGGTATCCGGCGCCGTCATCGCCAACATGGATGCGGATAAATTCGTCATCCCAGTCGATATCGATCCAGACGTGTCGCGTGGAAAAATCGACGGCATTTTGCACAAGATTGCGCAGACCGTGGATGATTTCGGCCTGCCGCGGGATTTCCGGCTGGTCGGGTGGGCTGTCTTCGGGCGCGCCTCCGGCGACGCGAAAAATAATCCGCTTGCCACGGTTAACATGCGGTTCGGCGGCCTCCTCGACAACGGCAGAAAGCGGGGCATTGTGGATGTGCATGTCGTCTTTGCCACTGCGCCCCATGTCGCGCAGAATATCGCGGCAGCGGTCGGCTTGCGAGGCAATCAGTTGCGCGTCCTTGGCCAGATCTTCGTGATCTTTCAGTTCCTCGGCCAGTTCAGCCGCCACCAGTTTGATTGTCGCGAGCGGTGTGCCGAGCTCATGCGCCGCGGCGGCCACCACTCCGCCAAGCGCTGTGAGCTGCTGCTCCCGCCCCAGCGCCAGCTGCGTGGCGTTCAGAGCGTCGGTCATGGAGTAGGTCTCGAAAGTCACGCGGCGAGCGTAGACGCCGACGAAAACCACCGCCGTAACCAGCGCCGCCCACATGCCATAAAGCATCAGGTCTGGCTGGCGGATATAGAACCCCTCGGCGGTTTTCAGCGGCTCGGCATAGAGCAGCAGCAAGGTTGCGAACAGGATAAACGCCCCGCCGAGAATCACGCTGCCCCGCAGGCTGAGGTTGGTGGCGGCGATAATCACCGGCGCCAGCATCAGGATGGAGAACGGATTGCCCAGCCCTCCTGTCAGATACAGCAGAAACGCCAGTTGGCCGAGGTCAAAAACCAGTGTCAGGACCGCTGCGCGTTCGGACAGGCGGTTGTTTTGCGGAAAAATCACCGTCGCAACGATATTGAAGGCCACCGATACGCCGATGGCCGTAGCGCAAAGGTCGAGGCGCAAGTCGATATGCAACAGCTTCGTTGCAGCCAGAATAGCCCCGATCTGTCCCGCAATGGCCAGCCAGCGCAGCATGATAAGGGTGCGCAGGCGCAGCCACTCGTTGCGGGTGGCGCTGGTAAACAGACGGTCGCTCGTGTTGCTCATGTGGCGAGGGTATCAGCCTGCCAGAGCCGCTCCAATAGCAAATCGCCCCGCGACCGAATGGCGGCTTGTCTTTCTGTGATAGAGCACTCACATATGGAGCGGAAATTGTGAAAGGAATCTGGAAAATGCGGCGTGTGATACCGGGTGTGACAGTTTTGACCATTGCAGTAGCGGTGGGCGGATACCTCTTGCTGCGTCCCGACAATTCCGACCGGTTTGCCGAATGCCGCGCAACGGTGGTCGCTGGCGGTTCTGCTGCCATTGGCGGGCCGTTCGAGCTGACCGACCAGAACGGGCAGCGTGTCACCGATCAGGATGTGATCGACCGTCCGGCGCTGGTGTATTTCGGCTATACTTTCTGCCCCGATGTCTGTCCGCAGGACACCTATCGGAACGCCGAAGTGGCTGCCTTGCTGGACGAGCGTGGAATCGATCTGAAACCGGTTCTGATCACGATCGACCCCGCGCGCGATACGCCCGAGGCGATGAAGGCCTTTACCGGATATATGAGCGAGAAAATGGTCGGCCTGACCGGAACGGACGAGGAAATCGCCGCCGCCGCCCGTGCCTATCGCGTGTATTATTCGAAAAACGGCAGTGGCGAGGACTATCTTATGGACCATTCGACCTCGACCTATCTTATGGTTCCGGAATACGGTTTTCTCGAATTTTTCCGGCGCGAGGAAAGCGCCGAAGCCATCGCCGACCGCGTCCAGTGCTTCGTGGAGAAACTATAAACACTGGACCTCCGGCGCTTCCCCCAGTAAACATTGCCCGAAGGCAAGACTCAAAAGGGGAGAGGCATGGCCGAGAAAGACCTGCTGGAAATCGGCGAAGACAACACGCTGTTGCTGCTTGATGATGACGAGCCGTTTCTGCGCCGTCTCGCCCGTGCAATGGAAAAACGCGGCTTCGAAGTTATAGCGGCGCAAAGCATTGCCGAAGGCAAGGGTGCCGTTGCCAACAAGCCCCCTGCCTATGCGGTTGTGGATTTGCGGCTCGAGGACGGAAACGGCCTCGATGTTGTGGAGATGTTGCGCGAAAACCGTCCCGACGCGCGTATTGTGGTGCTGACCGGTTATGGTGCGATCGCGACTGCGGTTGCTGCCGTGAAAATCGGCGCTACCGACTATCTGTCGAAACCGGCGGATGCCAACGATATTACAAATGCGCTGCTGGCACGCCCCGAAGACAAACCGCCCCCGCCGGAAAACCCCATGTCGGCCGACCGAGTGCGTTGGGAACATATCCAGCGGGTGTTCGAATTGTGTGACCGCAATGTTTCCGAAACAGCGCGCCGCCTGAACATGCACCGGCGCACCCTGCAGCGTATATTGGCGAAGCGCAGCCCGCGCTAGGGTTGCCTTTCGGCACGGGCAGTGCTTGATGGATTTATCTCTTTCGCCATATTGATTTGGCAATAAAGCAATTGGTCAGGACAGCTATACCCATGCCGAGCACTCCGTCAGTCTACCCCGTTATTCTTTGTGGCGGCAGCGGCAAACGCCTCTGGCCGGTATCGCGACAGGCCTATCCCAAACAGTTCGTGCCGTTCCTCGAGGGCGAGAGCCTCTTTCAGGCAACGCTCAAACGGGTCATGGGGCCGGAGTTTGCCGCGCCGCTGTTGCTGACCGGCAACGACTTCCGTTTTACGGTGGCCGAACAGACCCAGCAAACCGGCGTTTCCGGTGCCACCATCCTGATCGAGCCAAAGGGCCGCAATACCGCGCCCGCAATTCTGGCAGCTGCGCTGGAGATCGCCAAAACCGATCCCGAAGGCGTAATGCTGGTTCTTCCCTCCGACCATGTCCACCAGAACGAGGCCGCCTTTCGTGCCGCAGTAATGGCGGCAGTGCCTTTCGCCCAGAAAGGCGCGATGGTGACGTTTGGCATCAAGCCGACGCGTGCGGAGACGGGGTTTGGCTATATCGAACTGGAGGAGTCGCTGGCCGATAGCGGGATGGACCCGCAGCCGTTCAGGGCGTTTGTGGAAAAACCCGATCAGGAAGCCGCCGAATCCATGGTCGCCACGGGGCGGTTCCTGTGGAATTCCGGCAGTTTCTGCTTCTCGGTTGCCAGTGTGATCCGCGCTTTCGAGGAATTCGCGCCGGACGTGATCCCTCCGGTGCAGAAATCCGTGGACGAGGCGGTCGAGGATCTCGATTTTGTCCGTTTGTCGGAGGCCTACTCGAGCAGCCCCGACATTTCCGTAGACTACGCCATCATGGAACGGGTTTCCGGCGGGCTGGTTGTTCCGCTTGATTCCGGCTGGAACGATCTCGGTTCGTGGAAAACGGTCTGGCAGGAGAGCGCGCCGGATGCCTCCGGTGTGGCCATCACCGGCAGCGCGCGGGCGATAGATTGCCGCGATACACTGCTACGCACCGACGATTCCGACATTGAACTGGTTGGCATCGGCCTTGAGAACATCGTCGTTGTTGCAACCGGCGACGCGGTTCTGGTTGCCGATATGGACCGCTCGCAAGACGTCAAACTGGCCGTGCAACAACTACAGGACTCGGGCGCCAAGCAGGCGGTCGAGTTTCCCCGCTGCTACCGCCCCTGGGGCTGGTACGAAACCCTGTCGATCGGCGGCCGCTTCCAGGTCAAGCGGATCATGGTAAAACCGGGGGCGAAGCTCTCGCTGCAAAGCCATGTCCACCGCGCCGAACATTGGGTCGTGGTCACCGGCGCAGCGCTGGTCACCATTGGCGAGACCGAGACCCTGTTGGGCGAGAACCAGTCCACCTATATCCCGCTGGGCGAGGTTCACCGGCTGGAAAACCCCGGCAAGGTGGATCTGCATCTGATCGAAGTGCAAAGCGGTGCCTATCTGGGCGAGGATGACATCGTCCGCTACGAGGATATTTACGCGCGCAGCTAGCGAAGTTGCCGTGTGGCTTCGGCTATCGCCATACCCGCGGCCATCGCCACGTTCAGCGAGCGTCCGCCTCCGGGCATCGGGATCAAGACGGCGGCGTCGGCGCGTGTGCGGACCATTTCCGGCACCCCGGCACTCTCGCGCCCCATCAGAATGGTATCGCCCGCCTGAAACCGGAAATCCCAGAGCGGAGTCGCCCCTTCGGTTGTCATCAGGACAATGCGACCGCCAGCCCGCTTCGCCAGATAGCTGGTCCATGAGTCGTATCGGGTAATGTCCGCGATTTCGGCGTAATCCATTGCCGACCGGCGCAGGGCTTTTACCGAAAAAGGGAAGCCGCAAGGCTCGATTACCTCCAGCGGAACATTAAAACAGGCACCAAGACGAATCATGCTGCCGAGGTTCTGGGCAATATCCGGCTGAAAAACGGCCAATTTCACAGGCATTACTTGTTTTTTCCCAATCATTTCCTACTGCGGCGCAAAGTCCGCTGGACCAGCGACGATTGCAAGTGTATTCCAACACCGACCAAGTCCACCATGCCGGTGGACCCGATCACTTTTTTCAGCCTCAATTCCGGGGCGACACAGGGGGAGAGTATCTCTTGTCTCAAGCAGAAGACACAGGTTCGCGTCGCGATTTTCTTTACATCGCGACAGCCTCGGCCGGAGCAGTCGCGACAGGCGCTGCGGTTTGGCCGCTTATTGACCAGATGAATGCAAGTGCGGAAGTCCGTGCATTGTCCTCGATCGAGGTCGATGTCGCAGCCCTCGAGGTCGGCTCGCAATTGACGGTAAAATGGCGCGGCAAGCCCGTGTTCGTTCGTCGCCGCACCCCCGAGGAGATCGAGATGGGCCGCGCCGTCACCATGGACGAGCTGGTCGATCCGACATCCCAGAACCTCAATCTGGGCGCCGATGCCGACGCATCGGACCAGAACCGCACGCTCGACGAAGCCGGCGAATGGCTGGTCATGGTCGGCGTTTGTACCCATCTGGGCTGTATCCCGATCGGCGAAGCCGGTGATTTCGGCGGCTGGTTCTGCCCCTGTCACGGTTCGCACTATGATACCGCAGGCCGCATTCGCAAGGGGCCTGCCCCGCTTAATCTCTTGGTGCCGAAGACAGCGCGTCTGTCCGACACTATCATTAAACTTGGTTGAGGGAGGGCACTATGAGCGGTATCCCACACGATAAATACGAGCCGAAGACACGCTTCGAGAAATGGCTTCACGAGCGTCTTCCGATTGTCGAGCTGGCGTATAACACGCTGATGATCCCGACACCGAAAAACCTTAACTGGTGGTGGATCTGGGGCATTGTTCTGGCCTTCGCGCTGGTTCTGCAGATCGTTACCGGCATCATTCTGGCAATGCACTACACCCCGAACGTCGATCTGGCATTCGAGTCGGTCGAACGCATCATGCGTGACGTGAACGCCGGCTGGGCGCTTCGCTATACGCATATGAACGGCGCGACGCTGTTCTTCATCGCGGTGTATGTCCACATGTTCCGTGGCCTTTACTACGGTTCCTACAAGGCGCCGCGCGAAGTTACATGGATCATCGGTATGCTGATCTACCTCGCCATGATGGCAACCGGTTTCCTCGGCTATGTTCTGCCCTGGGGCCAGATGTCCTTCTGGGGGGCAACCGTGATTACCGGCCTGTTCGGTGCGATCCCGTTCATCGGAGAGCCGATTCAGGCATGGCTTCTGGGTGGACCGGCCGTGGATAACGCCACGCTGAACAGGTTCTTCTCGCTGCACTATCTGCTGCCCTTCGTGATTGTCGGCCTTGTTGCCGTGCATATCTGGGCTTTCCACACCACGGGCAACAACAACCCCGCCGGTGTCGAGGTGCGTCGCGGCTCGAAAGAGGAAGTGAAGAAAGACACGCTTCCGTTCTGGCCGTATTTCGTGATCAAGGATCTGTTCGCACTGGTTGTGGTTCTCGCGATCTTCGTCGCGGTTATCTGGACCATGCCGAACTACTTCGGCGAGCCGGACAACTACATTCAGGCCAACCCGCTGAAGACCCCGCCGGAAATCGTGCCGGAATGGTATTACCTGCCGTTCTACGCCATCCTGCGTGCCTTCACCGCCGACGTCTGGATCGTACAGTTCTTCAGCTTCATTTCCGGCGGCATCATTGATGCCAAGTTCTTCGGTGTGATTGCAATGTTCGGTTCGATCTTCGTCATGGCCCTCGTGCCGTGGCTGGATACCAGCCGGACCCGTTCGGGCACCTACCGTCCGCTGTTCAAGTGGTTCTTCTGGTTCCTCGTCGCCGACTTCCTGTTGCTGACATGGGCCGGCTCGCGTAGCCCTGCCGAACTGCCGCAGTTCATTCCGCTGATCGGAACAGCCTACTGGTTCGGCTATTTCCTCGTCATCCTTCCGGTTCTGGGTCTGGTTGAAAAACCCAAAACCCCGCCGGCAACGATCGAGGAAGATTTCGACGCCCACTATCCGCCGAAACCGGCCGAGTAAGAGACGAGAAGGATCTAGAGAGATGATGAAGAAAACCATCCTGTCCGCGCTCGTCGCGGTTGGCCTCGCCGGAGGAGCATATGCTGCCGAAGACGAAGCCGAAAGCGTAGTCACGGACTACAGCTTCAGTTTCGAGGGGCCGTTCGGCACCTATGACGAGGCACAGTTGCAGCGCGGCCTTCAGGTTTACACCGAAGTTTGCGCCGCCTGTCACGGGCTGAAGTTCGTGGCTTTCCGTAACCTTGGCGACGAAGGCGGGCCGATGCTCTCCGAGGATCAGGTGAAAGCCTACGCCAAGCAGTTCGACGTATATGATGCGGAACTGGACGACACCCGTCCGGGGAAACCGTCGGATTACTTCGGCACATCCAGCTATGACGGCGCGCCGGATCTCAGCATGATGGCCAAGGCCCGTGCCGGTTTCCACGGCCCGATGGGTCTGGGGATCAACCAGATCGTCAAAGGCATGGGCGGCGCGGAATATATCGCCTCGATCCTGACCGGTTATACCGGCGAGGAAAAAGAAGAAGCGGGTTCCACGTTCTACCAGAACCATACCTTCCCGAGTGGCTGGATCAGCATGCCGCCGCCGCTGAGCGACGAGCTGGTCGAATATCGTGACGGTAGCGACAACGATGTCGAAAGCATGGCGCAGGACGTTTCAGCCTTCCTGATGTGGGCCGCTGAACCGAAGATGACCGCGCGCAAGAAAACCGGCTTCCTGGTTTTCATTTACATGGTTTTCCTTGGTGCTCTGCTCTATCTGTCGAACAAACAGCTCTGGGCACCGCACAAGCGCAAAGACTGATAACAACGGACAGTGAAATCGAAAGGGCGGAGTTTTCTCCGCCCTTTTACGTTCCCAGATAGGCCGCCAATGCAGGAGGCGGGTTATCCAGCAACGTGCCTGTATTGCGCGGCGCCTCTGCCACACCATCCGCCACCAGCACCGCCTTGTCGGCAATCCTGCGCGCGTCCTCGGGATTGTGGGTGACCAGCAGTAGCGTGGCATCATGCTCCTCGCGAATACGCGCCACCAGATCGAGCATCTCGAACCGCAATGCCGGTCCCAGAGCCGCAAAAGGCTCATCCAGCATCAGCACCGGCTTGTCCCGCAACAACGCCCGCGCCAGTGCCACCCGCTGCCGCTGCCCGCCCGAAAGCTCCGAGGGCAGGCGTTCAGCCATGCCATGCAAACCGACCTCGGCAATGGCCGCGCCAACCCACTCCTTTTCCTCGCTTGAAAGCCGAAGCGAAGGGCGCACCCCGAGGGCCGTGTTTTGCCAGACCGTCAGATGCGGAAACAGGTTGTGTTCCTGAAACAACAGCGTCACCGGGCGCTCCGCTGGCGGTGTCTTGGTGAAATCCGCTCCGCCAAACAGCACTTTCCCGCGTGCCGGTTCAACGAATCCGGCAATGGCCAGCAGGAGCGTCGACTTTCCACCTCCCGACGGCCCGATGATGGCGGTGCTGCCTCCGGTGATAACCAGATCCGCCACCAGCGAGAAACCCTGTTGTCGGATCAGCAGCTTTTCAAGCTTTATGTCCAAGGCGACCTCCACGATCAAACAACCAGAACAGCGCCAGCGTCAGCGCAACCAGCACCAGCGCGACGCTGGCAGCATCTCCATCCGGTATGCGCCCATCAGACGATACATCAGCAGCGGCAGGGTCTCTACATCCGGTGGCGCAAACAGGGTAATCACCCCCAGATCCCCTATAGAAAGCGCCGCCGCCAGCCCCGTCGCGAACCCCGCAGGCTTGCGGATGGCAGGCCAGAGGAACAGTCGGAACCGGCTCCAGCCGCTCATCCCCAGCGAATCCGCCAGCAATCCCAGTGATTGCCGGTTGGCCGCAAAAGCAGGCAGCAGAGCGCGCAGGGCAATCGGCAGGCTCATCGCCGCATTAACCAGAGCGGTCACCGGCAGCGCCAGCGCAAACGGATCGGCCACCGGATAGATCAGGATAAACAGCCCCGTCCCCAGCACAAAGGGCGAGAGCGCCAGCGTCGAAAGCGCAATACCCTCCACCAGCGACACCCCGCGGAGCCTTCGCGCGCGCAAGGCGTCAATAAACGCCGCCAGCACGAGCGCCAATAGCAACGCCAGCAATGCCGAACCCAGCGCAATCGCCAGACTGTTGAACATCGCCGGCCAAAGGCTATCCGGCAAACCCGCCAGTCCCGGCAAGCCGCGCAGCAGAACCGCCAGTAACGGCGCGCCCAGAAACAGCGCCACCGTCAGCAGCACAATCCTGTCCTGCCAGAGCAACCAGCCCCCCTT
>WFTU01000233.1 GCA_015485375.1 Paracoccaceae bacterium
GCCTATCAGGGCGCGATCGCGGCGATGGCCGGGGCGCATGACCCCGATTTTCCGTGGCACCCCGATCTCTCCGATGCGGCGGCGGAGCTGCCACCGGACCTCGATCCGCTGGCGGCCAGTGCCGCAGCACTGGCGCGGCTGCGGGGGTTCCTGTCCGGTCTGGAGAAATGGCAAACACACCCCTATCGCCGCACGCTTGTCGATCCGCCGGAAATCTGGCGGCAGGGGGCCAGCCGTTTGCTCGACTACGGGCAAACGGCAGGGGCGAGCGATCCGCAAGGGCCGGCGGTGCTGGTCGTGCCCTCGCTGATCAACCGCGCCTATATTCTGGATCTGGAGGCGGAGAACTCGCTGCTTCGCTATCTGGCGGCGCGTGGATTGCGCCCGCTATTGCTCGACTGGGGCGTTCCAAACGACTCGGAAACCTCCTTCGATCTTGCGGATTACGCGCGCCATCGTCTGCTGCCTGCCCTTGAAATTGCAGCGAAATCCGGTGCCGGAGCGCCTGCCGTGCTGGGTTACTGCATGGGCGGGACACTTGCCGCAGGCACGCTTGCGCGCACGGGGTTCGGGATTTCGGCGTTCGCCACCATCGGCTCGCCGTGGGATTTTGCGGGCTATAGCGGCATTGCCGCCAGCCTGCGCGGGATGGCACTCGGCGGGCAGGCAACACCGGAACGGACGTTGGACATACTGGCGCAAAGTTTCGGCCTGATTCCGGGTGATCTGTTCCAGAGCCTGTTCGCAGCCATCAACCCGCTACAGGCGGCTGTGAAATTCCGTAATTTCGACCGGATGGATATGGACAGCGACAAGGCCCGCTGTTTCGTCGCGCTGGAGGACTGGCTGGCGGATTGTGCGCCCATGGCGGCGCCTGCGGCAAAGAACCTGCTGATTGACTGGAACCTGCACAACACCCCCGCGACCGGAGGCTGGGAACATCTGGGGGGCACGGTCGATCTTGCCTCGTTGCGCGCGCCATCGCTCGCCATTTGCGGCGCCCGCGATACCATTGCGCCGCCGGATGTTTCGCGGCCCTTGTCGGATGCCCTGCCCGACTGTCGCGTGCTTTTGCCCGACGCCGGACATGTGGGCATGATCGCCGGCAGCCGCGCCCGCGAGGATGTCTGGGCGCCGCTTGCGGAGTTCTTTGGCGCCCATAGCGGATAGCACGACAATATTAGAATATTACAAAATTCGACCCCATTCATAAATAATATTGCGCTGCACCGCACAATGGATAGAATGCGCGGGTGATTCTCTAACTGGACAAGGACCTACCCACCATGACCAATATCGTGATTGCCTCGGCAGCCCGCACGGCGGTTGGCAGCTTTCTCGGGGCATTTGCCAATACACCCGCCCATGACCTCGGCGCGGCCGTAATCAAGGCGGTGCTGGAGCGCGCCAATGTCGATGCGGCCGATGTTTCGGAAACCATCCTCGGGCAGGTTCTGACAGCCGGTCAGGGGCAGAACCCCGCGCGTCAGGCCCATATCAATGCCGGCCTGCCGAAGGAAGCCTCGGCCTGGGGTATCAATCAGGTATGCGGCTCCGGCCTGCGGGCGGTGGCGCTTGGCGCGCAGCAGATCATGCTGGGCGATGCCGATGTGGTGGTTGCCGGCGGGCAGGAAAACATGTCCATGTCCCCCCACGTCGCCAACCTGCGTAAAGGTCAGAAGATGGGCGATATGAAGTTCGTCGATTCGATGATCAAGGACGGGCTCTGGGACGCGTTCAACGACTACCACATGGGGACCACGGCGGAAAACGTGGCCGACCAGTGGGAAATTACCCGCGAGATGCAGGACGAATTCGCCGTTGCCTCGCAGAACAAGGCCGAAGCCGCACAGAAGGCCGGCAAGTTCGCGGACGAAATCGTTCCCTTCACCATCAGGACCCGCAAGGGCGATATTGTTGTCGATACCGACGAATACCTGCGCCACGGCGCAACCATCGAGGCGATGCAAAAACTGCGCCCCGCTTTTGCCAGGGACGGGTCTGTTACGGCGGCGAACGCTTCCGGCCTCAATGACGGGGCCGCGGCGGTGCTGTTGATGAGCGAGGAAAACGCCAAGGCACGCGGGATCAAACCGCTGGCGCGCATTGCCTCCTATGCCACCACCGGCCTTGATCCGGCAATCATGGGCGTCGGGCCGATCTATGCCAGCCAGAAGGCGCTGGAGAAAGCGGGCTGGAAGGCCGAGGAGCTGGATCTGGTGGAGGCAAACGAAGCCTTCGCCGCGCAGGCTTGCGCGGTCAACAAGGACATGGGCTGGGATCCGGCCATCGTCAACGTCAACGGCGGCGCCATTGCCATCGGTCATCCGATCGGGGCATCCGGCGCGCGTATCCTCAACACCCTGCTGTTCGAAATGCAGCGCCGCGACGCCAGGAAAGGCCTCGCCACGCTCTGCATCGGCGGCGGCATGGGCGTCGCGCTTTGCGTTGAACGGGACTAACAAAAACCACAGGAGAGTATCATGGGAAGAGTTGCACTGGTTACCGGCGGCACACGCGGCATCGGCGCCGCCATCGCGGTGGCCCTGAAGGACGCGGGCCACACGGTCGCTGTAAACTACGCCGGCAATGACGAGGCCGCGGCCAAGTTCACCGCCGACACCGGCATTCCGGCCTACAAATGGTCGGTCGCGGATTACGACGGCTGCGTCGAGGGTATCGCCAAGGTCGAGGCCGACCTCGGCCCCGTCGAAATTCTGGTCAACAACGCCGGTATCACCCGCGACGGCATGTTCCACAAAATGACCCGCGAGCAGTGGCAGGAGGTCATCGACACCAACCTGTCCGGCGTGTTCAACATGACCCATCCGCTCTGGAACGGCATGCGGGAGCGCAAGTTCGGGCGCATCGTCAACATCAGCTCGATCAACGGGCAGAAGGGTCAGGCCGGTCAGGTAAACTACTCCGCAGCCAAGGCGGGTGACATCGGGTTCACCAAGGCGCTGGCACAGGAAGGTGCCTTCAAGGGCATCACGGTCAACACCATCTGCCCCGGCTACATCGGTACCGAAATGGTGCGCGCCGTGCCGGAAAAAGTGCTGAACGAACGCATCATCCCGCAAATTCCCGTCGGCCGTCTGGGCGAGCCCGAGGAAATCGCGCGCTGCGTGGTTTTCCTTGCGGCGGACGACGCGGGCTTTATCACCGGCTCCACCCTGACCGCGAACGGCGGGCAGTATATGGCCTGATCCGGCTCCCGGAATCCGGAAACGCGGCGGGGAAATCTGCCGCGTTTTTTCTTGGCGACCCCATTTAACTCCGCCCGGCAGTTGCCTAATATACCGGAAAATATTCTACCTCCGAGGTGACCCCATGAAAATCGGCGTTCTGGAAACCGGTGAAATACCGGAGAACCTGCTGGACAAGCACGGCGACTACCCGTCGATGTTTGCCAATATGCTGCGCGAGGAAAACCCCGGGCTCGACGTGTTTTCGGTCAAGGTCTGCGGCGGCGAGATGCCGAAGTCCCCGCATGACGCCGACGGCTGGATCATTACGGGATCGCGTCACGGGGTCTATGACGATCTGCCGTGGATCGACCCGCTGAAGGAATTCCTGCGCGCGTGCATTAACGAGGATGTGCCCGTCGCCGGCATCTGTTTCGGCCACCAGATTCTGGCCGAGGCGCTGGGTGGCAAGGTGGAAAAATCCCGCAAGGGCTGGGGAATCGGCGTGCATGACTACAAGGTCGAGAACCTGCCCATGTGGATGGAGGATATGGGCAAGGGGTTCTCAGGCCATGCGGTGCATCAGGACCAGATCGTGCAGCAGCCGCCCGATTCCACCGTGGTGGCCAGCTCGGATTTCTGCGAGTACGCGGCGCTGGTTTATGGCGATCCCGAAAACCCCAAGGCAATTTCGGTGCAGCCGCACCCCGAATTTTCCGCCCACTATGTTGGTGATTTGATCGAGGGCCGCCTCGCCCCCGTTCTGCCCGAAGATCGGGCAACTGCGGCGCGGGAATCCCTTGGCAAGCCCGTCCACAACAAGGAATGGGGCAGCTGGATCAACCGGTTCCTGTCCATCGCCGCCGACCGCGCCGAATCGTGACACGCGCGCGGGCGACAATGATCGGCTTCGGGGCCGTGTTGCTCTGGGCTTTGCTCGCCGCGCTTACCGTAGCAACCGCGCCCGTGCCGCCGTTCCAGCTCTCGGCGATGTCGTTTTCTGTTGGCGGCGGCATCGGGCTGATCTGGATCGCGCGTTCCGGTAAGGGATTTGGGGTATTGCGGGGCGTGCGGTGGCAGGTCTGGTTGCTCGGGATCGGCGGGATTTTCGGTTACCACTTCTTCTATTTCACCGCGCTGCGGTTGGCTCCGCCTGCACAGGCCGGATTGATTGCCTATCTCTGGCCGCTGCTGATCGTGCTGTTTTCGGGGTTGTTGCCCGGCGAGCATCTGAAGCCCCTGCATATCCTCGGTGCACTGGTAGCCTTTTCAGGTGCCATCCTGATTGTGAGCACCAGCGCGTCAGGGTTCACCACCGCCAGCTGGCTCGGCTATGCCGCCGCGCTTGCGTGTGCATTTATCTGGTCGGGCTATTCGGTTCTGTCGCGCCGCGTCGGGGATGCCCCGACCGAAACAGTTGCGGTGTTCTGCATTGCCGCGGCGGTGCTTTCGCTCGTCGCGCATCTGGGGCTGGAGGAAACCGTCTGGCCGGAAAGCGGCACGGGCTGGCCGGCCATTGCAGCGCTTGGTCTCGGCCCCGTCGGTCTGGCATTTTATATCTGGGACATCGGCATGAAAAAAGGCGACATCCAGTTTCTGGGTATCGCCTCCTACGCTGCGCCGTTGTTGTCGACGCTGATATTGGTTGCAACCGGACTGGCCGTCGCCAACTGGAGTTTACTGCTGGCGGCAGTGCTCGTTACCGGGGGTGCTGGTCTTGCCGCGTTCGCGGGGCGTCAGACCTGAGCGGCGATACGCTCGATTTCCTCCTTGAGGAGGAGCTTCTCCTTCTTGAGTTCCGCAATACTCAAATCATCGGATCCGGGGCTTCGCTGTTCTGTCTCGATTTTTTCGGAAAGCATTTCGTGTTTCTTGCGAAGTTCGGTCAAATGGGAACTCAGGCTCATATTCCTCTCCTTGTTTTTGTTTATTGGAACAATTCCATTCCATCACAAAAGATATGCTCTGTCATCAGACCTTCAAGAGATATTTGCGCGCATAATTCCGCGACAGCGCCAATATGCCGGAAAATATGCTCTGCCGGCGGTTTGCCGACATCATCGCGACCACCCCGCCAGCGGCGATTCCGAACAGGCCGAGCAGCGTCAGAACCGAAGGGACCTCGCCAAACCACAAATATCCGACCGGAATGGCAAAGACGATGTTGAAGTAGAAGAAAGGCGAGAGGACCGAGGCATCGGCGCGGTTGTATGCCGCCACGGTCAGGAAGTGACAGGTTGCCGAAACTGCCCCAAGCGCGACCACGAACATGCCGTCAGCAAGTGAAATCACGGGGATTCCATTCCAGAACGCCAACGGAGCCACCATCGCCGCGCCGAGGAAGCTCTGGGTTACCAGTGTCGAGAACAGGTTGCCGCAGGTGCAGGCCCGTCGCGTCGCCGCAAGATAGCAGCCGAGCAAAGCCCCGCCTGCAAGCGCCATGAAGGTGCCTGCCTCGAAACTTCCTTCCGGTCGCAGGATGACGAAAGCCCCCGCAAAACTGAGGGCGGAGCCGAAGAAACGGTAGCCGTCCATCCTCTCCCCGAAAAGCAACACGGAAATCAGTGATGCAACCACCGGCGCGATCAAAAATCCCCCCACCGCCTTGGCCAGCGGCACCATCGACAGGGCCGAGATCAGCAGGATCATCGCCCCCATCATCAGGGCCGTGCGCCAGACCTGCCCGAACCGGTCGTGGCGCGGGATATGCAGGGGCTTCTTCAACAGGAGCGCCAGCAGCAGCGCAACAACTCCGGCCATGAAATACCGCGCAAAGGTCACGGCAAAGGCCGAGTGCTCCAGCGCCAGAGATTTCGACAGGCCGTCGGTCACAGGTGTAAGGGCCATCGCGGCAACCAGAAATCCGACACCTGCCTTCATGTTACCTCACCTGATAGTTCCGGATCCCCGATACACGGAATTCGTTAACAACAAGTAATCTTATAACAC
>WFTU01000234.1 GCA_015485375.1 Paracoccaceae bacterium
ATGTGGCGCACTTCGTCGGCCTCCACGGTGATGCCGTGGCGGGCGAGGGCCGCGTAGCGGGGCAGACGGTGTTCCAGCAGCTCGCGGTAGCCCCAGAGGATGAAATCGTCGGGATCTACTTCGGCCTCGGTGATACCGCGTTCCGACAGGTATTGCGCCCATTTCTGGCGCAGGAAATCCTCGCGGTAATACATCGGTTTGGGCGCGGCGCTGAAACGGGCGACGAGTTCGTCGGTGTGGTCGGGGCCGCCGCGGATCCAGACGGGCAGGGCGGTTTCGGCGAGGGCGGCGATGACGGGATCGTCGTCGCCCTCGATCACCTCGCAGATGGAGCCGGAGGTGTCGCAGACGAAATGGGCGTAGCCGTAGATATCCTGCGCCTTCATCGCGAAATGGGCGGTGTCGCGCACGGCCTTGATTTCCGCCTCGCGGTGCTGGCGCTGGCGGCGGATGTATTCGTCGAACGGGATGCCGCCCTTGTCCGGATTGCCGGGCTTGCCGAGGTAGCTGGACAGCGGCGCGAGGTTTTCAAAGCTGATGTTGGAGGCGATATAGATCGAATCCGATTTCAGCAGGCCGGCAAGGAAATCGTTACGCATGGCCTCGCATTTGAAATTGTCGACGATATGTTCGCCCATGTAGCGCGTGCCGATGCGGAAATCGACCGAGTAGTGGAACCAGTCGCCGGTGGCGCGCAGCATGTCGGACAGGTAGGTTTTTCCAAGGCCGGACATGCCGAACAGGGCCACGCGTTTGTGCGCGGCCTGTTGCCATTCCTGTGACGAATTATAGAGCATACCGGCCCCTCTGGTTAAGTCAGACCAAAGGCATAGCCGCCCTAGGCGTTGATATCAAGCGCCCGCAGGGCATCCTCGATCTCGGCTTTCAGGCTGGCGCGCTCCTCGGGGGTGAGGAAGGCGCCGAGTTCGATTTCCCGCCGGTTGCCCTTGAGCGTCAGGTAGTTGTCCACCGGCTGGTCGCGCAAACCGATGCTGACCCAGTAGGGATTGGCGTGCCAGCGGTGCTCGGTGCCGTCGGGATCAATGCGGCGCACTGTGATCAGGTCGTTCCAGAGTTTGAGTTCCTCGGTCAGGCGGCCGTCGCGGTAGTTGCGTTTGAAGAACAGGTAGAGCAGGGCAACGGGAACAATGGCAAAGGGCAGGAGCTTCCAGCTGTGGGTGGTCAGGATCAGTGGCAGCATCGGGATGGAGATGCCGACGATGACCAGCAGCATGGTGTTGCGAAAGCCGGTCTTGCCGAGCGAGCGGTGCGGCCAGAGCGTGACCTTGTAGAGCGGGGGATCGCTGCGGGAGAAGGGGCAGGTGGTCATGGGGCCTTCCGGAAATGGAAAAGGCCGGAACTGGTCCGGCCTTTTCGGGTATCTGTCACACTCTAGTGTTTGGAGTGGTCCCACATGTCCGGGGTCGGGAGCGTCTCGAAAGTATGCTCCGGCGGCGGGCTGGATACGGTCCATTCCAGCGTGTCGGCGTGCGGACCCCAGTAGGAGTTCTCGTTCACTTTCTTGCCCCATTTGATCGTGTAGAACACAACCCCGATGAAGAACAGGAAGGACGCGAAGGTGATGAAAGCACCGATCGAGGAAACATAGTTCCACAGCGCGAACTGCTCCGGATAGTCGATGTAACGGCGCGGCATGCCCTGACGGCCGAGGAAATGCTGCGGGAAGAATGTGATGTTCGCCCCGATAAACATGACCCAGAAGTGCAGCTGTCCGGCCCACTCGGGATACTGGCGACCGGACATTTTGCCGATCCAGTAGTAGACGCCCGCGAAGATCGCGAAAACGGCCCCGAGGCTCATCACATAGTGGAAGTGCGCCACGACATAGTAGGTGTCGTGATAGGCGCGGTCCACAGCGGCCTGCGACAGCACGATGCCGGTCACGCCGCCAACGGTGAAGAGGAACAGGAAGCCGAGCGCGAACATCATCGGTGTCTTGAACTCGATGGAGCCGCCCCAGAGCGTGGCGATCCAGCTGAAGATCTTGACGCCCGTGGGCACTGCAATCACCATGGTTGCCAGCATGAAGTAGCTTTGCTGCGAGGTAGACAGGCCGACCGTATACATATGGTGCGCCCAGACCACGAAGCCGAGAACGCCGATGGCGATCATGGCGTAGACCATCGGCAGATAGCCAAAGATCGGTTTTTTGGCGAAGGTGGAAATCACATGGCTGATGATGCCGAAGCCCGGCACGATGATCATGTAGACCTCCGGATGTCCGAAGAACCACAGCAGGTGCTGGTAGAGGACCGGATCACCGCCACCGGCAGGATCGAAGAAGGTCGTACCGAAGTTGCGGTCGGTCAGCAGCATGGTGATGGCTCCGGCCAGAACCGGCAGCGACAGCAGGATCAGGAAGGCGGTAACCACGATCGACCAGGCGAACAGTGGCGTTTTATGCAGGGTCATCCCCGGCGCACGCATGTTCAGGAAAGTGGTGATCATGTTGATGGCACCAAGGATCGAGGAAGCCCCCGAGAGGTGCACCGCGAAAATGGCGAGGTCCATGGAATATCCGGCCTCGTTGGTCGAAAGGGGTGCGTAAAGCACCCAGCCGACGCCGGAGCCCGGGGTGCCGTCAAACAGGCTGCCGCCGCCGCCCGGTGCCAGAAGCGAGGCAACGCCGAGCGAGGCACCCGCGACATACATCCAGTAGGACAGGTTGTTCATGCGCGGAAACGCCATATCCGGCGCGCCGATCATCAGCGGCATGAAATAGTTCCCGAAACCACCGAACAGGGCCGGAATAACCACGAAGAACATCATCAGGATGCCGTGGTAGGTCACCATCACGTTCCAGAGCTGTCCGTTGGGGGCTCCGTCTTCGGTCAGCATGTATTGCACGCCCGGATACATCAGCTCCATGCGCATATACACTGTCATCATCACCGAGATGAGGCCAAGCCCCCCTGCAGTGAAAAGATACAGAATTCCGATATCTTTATGGTTTGTCGACATGAACCAGCGAGTGAAAAACCCCGGTTTCTTGTGTTCGTCGTGGGTGTGCGTGGCTGCATCTGCCATTATTATTCTCCTGACACCTGTCCCTAAATGCGCGAATCCGTTTTCGAAATCGCAAACTCCCGTCTACGGGTGTAGGACGGGAATTGATCTAGATCAACTGTCGTGAATGCCGCAACCGGCTATTTATCCGAAAACGACATCGAATTGTCGTTTAAGGGCAAGGTCTAGATCGGTCATAGTGGCCGGAATGCCGAGATCGACAAGGCTGGTGACGCCATAGCCGGAGATACCGCAAGGCACGATGCCGGAGAAATGCGAAAGGTCGGGTTCGACGTTGATGGAAATACCGTGGAAAGTGACCCAGCGGCGGATGCGTACGCCGATAGCGGCGATTTTATCCTCGGCCGGCGAACCGTCCGGCAGGGGCGGGAGATCGGGGCGCACGACCCAGACGCCAACGCGCCCTTTGCGGCGCTCGCCCTTGACGCCGAAGCTGTCGAGCGTGCCGATGATCCATTCCTCCAGCTTCCAGACGTATTTGCGCACGTCCTTCTCGCGCCGGTTCAGGTCCAGCATGGTATAGGCGACGCGCTGTCCCGGTCCGTGGTAGGTGTATTCGCCACCACGGCGTGCCTCGTAAACCGGAAAGCGGGCGTGGTCGAGCAGGTCGGCCGCATTGGCGGAGGTTCCGGCGGTATATAGCGGCGGATGTTCCAGCAACCAGACCTGTTCGTCGGCGCGTGCGTCCAGAATGGCACCGACACGGCTTTCCATTCCCTCAAGGGCTTCGGGATACGGGACCAGCCCGTCGGATATGCGCCACTCGACCATAAGATCCACCTGCGAAAAAATTTGCCTGTTCTTCTTATTCCCTAGGTCGCGTGGTTAACAAGCCATTTTGCGGGTGTTCCACAGTGGGGCTATTGCCGGACGTGTTGTGCGCGGTGTACAGGGCGCCTATACCGGATCGCGGCAGTATTTTGAAAGGAAACTACTTTGATGTCATTTCGCGCCGGAATTTTACCGCTGATTGCGTTGCTGATTCCCCTGTGGAGCCTTGCGGAGGCGCCTGCGGCACAGACCCTGACTGCCGGCGATACGATGTCGGTGCAGCTCGATATTTCCACACGCGAGGTGCAGCCGCTCAACCCGTTGGTCTACGGTTTCAACAGCAACCTTTCCAAGGTTGCGTGGCGGTATAACAGTGCGGATTACGCCCGCGCTGTGGCGGATTTGCAGCCTGCGGCGTTGCGGTTTCCGGGGGGGACCACCGCTAATTTCTATCACTGGAATCCGGCAAGTCCGTGGGATCCGGACCTGAACGAAACAAATTCGTTCTACCGTGATGAAATAGACTCCATTTCCGATCCGAAACTGCGAAAATCGATACTGGCGGCCAGAAATTCCCTGCAACGCAACAACCCCTCGAACCCGACCTTGTCGTTTGACGAGTTCATGGCGTTGAGCAAGGCAAACGGCATCAAGCCCGTGATCGTTGTGAACGTGCATACCGGCACGCCGGAAGAGGCCGCTGCATGGGTGAAATATACCGTCGACAACAATTTCGAGGTGGCCTACTGGGAGCTTGGCAACGAGCTGTATATGAAACGTTACTGGTACAAGGACACGGCCCGCAGCAGAAGCGTTTTCAGAACGGTCAGCCGCAATCCCGGCGATGTTTCGGCCAATGCCGCCGCGTTGATGGAAAACGTATTGCCGGCATTCGTCGCGGCGATGCGGGCGGCCTCGCCCACGCCAATCAGGATTTCTGTCACCGCGGCTCCGTTCGACGAACTGGAGGCAAAACCCGACAATGCGAAATGGGATTCGGTTCTCGCCCGGGCAAAATATGATTATTATGATGCGTATACGGTCCATAAATATACCGGCGTTCCCTATGACGGCACGCCGGTTCCGAACCGCAATAACGCGCCCTACAAATTTGCGGAATATGCAAACTGGTTTTTCAACGACAATGCCCGCAACCTCGACGAACTGCTGGCCCACTACCGCAAACAATATGGCGCGCGTCGGGATATGATCGTGACCGAATGGAATTATTACGGGTTTGCCCATCCGCAGTATAACCGGTCGGTGATCAATATGACCCATCTGGGCGCGTTGTTTGTGGGCGACCGTCTTAGTACGTTGTTGCAAAATGGCGGCCGGATTTCTTTGGCAATGTACCATAACCTCGGCAGTGTCGGTCGTTGGCCGAGTCCGGTCGCGCGCGACAGAACCACGGGCGAGGCGCGCCGGAACCCGTGGTTCTATCCGTTCTATCTTGTCGGGCAGGCGCTGGAGGGGAAAACCCAGCTGGTTGGCGCAACACTAAGAAATGCGCCGCCGATATCCGGGAAAAGCACATGGAACCCCGGCACACAGTATCAATTTACCGCCCCTTATACCTATCCCGGAGTGAATGCCGTGGTGCTGGGTGACAGGGGCGGAAGTTTCGCGGTTTTGCTGACCAACAGGACGGCAGCGATCGCCAGACTTGAAATAAACGTCGACCGAAAGCGTTTGTCGCGGTCGCTGAAAAGCCGGTGTTTTGCAAATCCGGACCTGGGTTCCGAGGTGGCGGCTTCGCTTCGGACAGGTTCGCTGGCCGAGGATCTGCGTCGCAATCTGCTAACGCAAACATTTGACGGCGGAGACGTTACACTTCCGGCCTACTCCTATTGTTTGTTGGAGTTTAATGGCTAGCGGACGCAGTCATCCGTTGCCCGGTGCTTTCAACAGCCCCCGGATTTTCGGGCATTTTGTCAACGGTTTCCGCTGCCGAGAGATTTTTTTTGCGCGGCGCTCCTATTCTGCTCTTTCAGGGCTTCACAAGCCCAAAAGCCGGTGCTATACGGCGCGACATCTCAAGTGCGGTCGTGGCGGAATTGGTAGACGCGCAGCGTTGAGGTCGCTGTGGGGTAAAACCCGTGGAAGTTCGAGTCTTCTCGACCGCACCAAAGTTGAACAAAGCGGATGCTTTTCAACGGACTAGCTACCAAACATGGATAATATGATCTTGCCTGCGGGCTATTGCCGGCTTTCGTCCCAGTAGCGGTTGAAGGTGTTGAGGAACGATGTGCGGCCGGAGTTGTCGTAGTCGGAAGCCGCGACGACATTCGCGCCAATGCTATAGTTGCTGCCGTCATCCGAAACATAGATCGGTTGTCCTGTCGCATCATCGACATAGCGTGTAGTGGTCCGGTTCGGGTCGTATTCAAATCCTGCCGGAGCGTCCTCGTCAACAGCCAGACGCGCCGCGAGCCAGGCTTGTGTCTGGTCATTGGGGTAGGCTGCGATTCCGATGTCGAAGTAGTGGGCCGCGTTCTGGGTGCCAAAGGTGAAGCTCGTCTGGTTGCCGACGCCGTTCGATATATCGCCTGTAGCGTCGCGCATTCCACCGGAAACTGCAAACAGGACCGCGAGGGCAATGCCGACTATGGCGGATGTCAGGACCACCCAGTCGACCGATACCGCGCCGGAGTCGCTTTTGGCAAAGAACATCGCCAGTTTCATAACAAATCCTTCAACACCGGATGCTTAACGTTAGGTTAACACAATTTGGCCCTTGAATTCCATAATTTCTATCCGCTCGAGAAACCACAAAAGTTTTATGTAATTACAGCGCGTTACCTGTCGACGGCGTAATCCGGCAAATTTTTTCTTAACAATGTTAGAAAAATATTATATAAGAAAAAACGAATAAACAAAGCGGGACTACCTGAGCGTGCAGGAATATGCCTCCCGAACACAACAAACGTCCAACGGGTTGGGGGAAATTGAATGTACCGGCGTGTAAACAGCAGCCGCTTTATAGTTCTCACGACCGCTGGAATCGTCGTTGTCATGATGGCCTTTACCTGGGTCATGTATGGCATGGCGCAGAAGGTTTTCATCCTGACAGACGTGATGATCGAGATGAACGAGAATTTCGTAACCATGACGAGCGATATCCACGGAATGAGTACCACGATGCAGAGCATGGACACGAATATCGCGGATATGGGCGGGAATATCAAAGATATGACCAAGAATATCGGCAAAATGAATACGAGCCTGGTGACCATGCAGGATGATGTGGGGGCGATGGCGCGCTCGATGCCGGAGATGACGGCGGCGGTAAAGGGGATGTCGGCGAACATGGGGCGGCTGACCTATGATGTTAACCGGGCGTCCTATGCGTTTACGCAGCCGATGAGCTACATGTGGGGGAACGGCTTCCCGTTCTAGGGCGGGAACACGGTTTCAGGCGGAGAGATGGAAAAAAGAGGACGATCAGGGGATCGGCGGGATAAGTACCGAAGCGATAATTAGAATATTCTAATCTTGCAATATACGGTGAGCCGAGTTATACAGAATAAAAGCGTAAAAAGCGGGCGCAAGAAAAACAGACCCGTAAGAAAACAATAAGTCGAGGAAAAGACGCGCAGAACGACAAAGGGAGAGAGTGATGCCAGGGACGAATCGCCTTGCTGCTGTGATTGTAATGTCTGTTGCCATGATGGCGCCGCTGATGGTGGTGGCCGAGGGGGATACCCCCGTGCAGGCAGGCGGCTTCCAGACCGCGATTGTCGGCGTCACGCAGGTGGGCGGCAGCGCAACTGTCGGCGGCACTGTCATTCCCTTCAAGGAAGTCACGCTGAACGCGCAAATTCCCGGACGCATTACCTTCCTGGCCGGTTCCGAAGGACATCGCGCGACCGAGGGCGAGATACTTCTGACCATCAATGACGAGGAAATCCAGGCGCAGCGACGCGCCGCACTGGCGCAGATTGCGCAGGCCGAGGCTGCCGTCGGAAATTCCCAGATGCAGTATTCGCGCGAGCTTTATGCGCCGCGGATCAATTCGCTCTCCGGTTTTCCGGGCATGGGCATTCCCTCGACGTTCGACCAGTTCTTTACCCGCGGGTTTTCCGAAATGATCGGCCAGTCCAATTCCGGTCTCGAGCGGCAGGCGGACCTATATGCACAAGGGGTAGGGGTCAATCAGGCGCAGGCGCAGCTGTTGCAGGCGCAGGCCAACCTCGATGCACTGGACGCGCGGTTGCGTGATGCCAGTTCGATTGCGCCCTTCGACGGCATTGTTATCCAGAAAATGGTCGAGGTAGGGGATACGGTTCAGCCCGGCATGCCGTTGCTGAAATTTGCCTACACCGATTACCTGCGCATCGTCGCCGACGTGCCGGTGCGCCTGGCGGCCGGTTTGAGCGAAGGCATGCTGGTGCCTGCCCGCCTTGACGCGGGCGGCGAGCAGGTCGAGGCCCGCGTGGCCCAGATTTATCCCGTAGCCGATCCCGAGCGCCATACGGTGACCGTGAAATTCGATCTGCCCTATGGCACCGCTGGCGGACCGGGCATGTATGTCGAGGTTACCGTGCCCGATGGCTCGGTGCCGGTCCGTTCGCAGCCTGCTCTGCCGGTCGAGGCGCTGGTCTGGCGCGGTTCCCTGCCTTCGGTGTTTGTGCTGGAGGAAGGCAAGCCGTCGTTGCGTCTGGTGCGTGTCGGCTATCCGCTGCCTGACGGCCGTGTGTCCGTGATTTCCGGCCTTTCCGGTGGAGAGCAGGTCATTCTCAACCCGTCCGCCAATCTCGTTTCCGGTGGAAACTG
>WFTU01000235.1 GCA_015485375.1 Paracoccaceae bacterium
CAAGGACGTGGTCGATCTGGTCGGGGCCGACGTGACCCGCTTCGTCATGCTGACCCGCAAGAACGATGCGCCGCTCGATTTCGACTTTGCCAAAGTGCTGGAGCAGTCCAAGGACAATCCGGTTTTCTATGTGCAATATGCGCATGCACGGGTGACTTCGGTGCTGTCGAAGGCCGTCGAGGCCGGTTTCGATGTCTCGGACGAAAACCTTGCCAAGGCCGACCTGTCGTTGCTCTCGCATCCGGCGGAAACCGCTCTGACCAGGAAACTCGCGGAGTGGCCGCGCCTGCTGGAAGCGGCGGCCAAACACCACGAACCGCACCGGATTGCCTTCTATCTTTATGATCTGGCGTCCGAGTTCCACGCCCTGCAACACCTCGGCAAGGTGGAGCCGGAGCTGCGCTTCATCCAGCCGGACGCGCCCGGGCAAAGTCTCGCCCGTCTGGCTCTCATCCGCGCCGTAGCCGTTGCTATTGCCGCCGGTCTGGGTATCCTAGGGGTGACCCCGGCTAAAGAGATGCGATAGTAACCAGCACATTTTGGGGTTGGAGTAGTGGCGCACACAATATAAAGTGTGCGTGAAAGGCTTAGAACCCGATGCAGGAATCGCGATACGAATCGACTCCCACCGGATCGGCCCCCGTTCGGGGTGGCCGTCCCGTTACGCTGGCCATTCGTGGTGCGGGTGCTGTTATCTCCGTCGGGCTGGTTGCGGGCATCCTTTACTGGGCGGTTTCGCTCGGCCAGCGGGACGCCAGCCAGATCCCCGTGATCCGCGCCATGGAGGGCGAGGCCCGCATTGCACCGGACGATCCGGGCGGCACGCAGGCCGCCTATCAGGGGCTGGCGGTGAACGAGGTTCTGGCGCAGGCCACACCGGAAAGCGTCAATACCGAGGCCACACTGGCGCCGGGCACGGCCACGATCCGGCCCGAAGACGAAAGCATGGGCGCCCTGCAGCCGGCCGCTCCTGCGGCGGAACCGACCCGGGTTGATGCGTCGACCATGCTGGTCGAAGTCAATCCCGACGGTACGCCGGTGACTACGGAACCCGCGGCTGAACCCATCGTCAACGATGTGGCGGCTGATGGTATGGTCGCGCCGGTCCGCCGCCCGCCGAGTTTTTACGAATCCGACATCATCAACAACCTGATTCTGGAGGCGCTGCCGGAAGAGGGCGATACCTCGCTGGAGGTCCCCGAGCCGCCGCGCCTGACGCCGCTCTATGGCAACCCCTATCTCGACCCCGGCGATCCGCTGGTGCAGCTTGGCGCTTTCAACAGCCTCGAGGATGCCACCGCCGTCTGGGACCGTTTCCAATCCGAAAACTCCGACATCCTTGCTGGACTGCAGCGAGTGATCGCGCCGGTCGAGGCGGGCGGGCGCCTGCTCTATCAACTGCGCGCCGCCGGATTGCAGGATGTCGATCAGGCCAGGGAAGTCTGCTCCGCGCTCGATGCGCGCGGCGTGGACTGTATCCCGCTGACACAGAAATAATCGCCCCCGCAAGAGGGGCACCAAGGGGTCGAGGCAGGCCCCGCACCGACGAAGCAGAGCAAGCCGCCCTTTCGGGTGGCCCAACGATAATACAGGAGGGTAAACCATGCCCGACGACCATATTGCAGGCCTTGATGCCGCGACCGACAACTTTACCGATGTGGAAGCCCGCGTCGCCGCCGAATCCCTTGTGGTGGATGTGGACGGCTTCGAGGGGCCGCTGGATTTGCTGCTGACACTGTCGCGCACGCAAAAGGTGGACCTGCGCAAGGTTTCCATCCTCGAACTCGCGATCCAGTATCTGGCCTTTGTCGAGGAGGCCAAGCGCCTGCGCATCGAACTGGCGGCCGACTATCTGGTGATGGCCGCCTGGCTGGCCTTCCTGAAGTCCCGCCTGCTGTTGCCGCCAGATCCGAATGACGAGGGACCGAGCGGCGAGGAACTGGCCGCGCATCTGGCTTTCCAGTTGGAACGTCTCGAAGCCATGCGCCGCTCCGCTGCCCGTCTGATGGGGCGGGACCAGCTGGGCTGCGATTTCTTTGCCCGCGGCCAGACCGAGGAAGTCTCGCGCAAGCGCACGGTGAAATACACCGCCACGGTGCTGGACCTGATGCAGGCCTACGCCCGCGTCAAAACCCGCGAGGATTTCGAGCCGCTGCACATGAAACGCGGGTCGTTCTATACCATGGAGCAGGCGCTGGAGCGCATGAAAGGCC
>WFTU01000236.1 GCA_015485375.1 Paracoccaceae bacterium
CTAGCGCAGAGGATGGAAAATGCCGGGCAATACTACCTTCGCTTCTAGAAAGGGAAACAGGACGGTTTATATCGGCCTTGCCCTGATCATCGTCATTCTGGTGATCGCGGGTGCGGCCCTTTTGTACAACCTGCCCGATGCCAACGCCTTTAACGACCGGGTGGAGCGGATATTCGTCGAGAACGACTCGCTGACCTCGAATGCCGAGATCAAACTGCTGGAGATCCTCGCGCAGTCCGGCACGGCCTTTTCCGACACGCTCACGTCCTATCGCATCGTCATTCTGGTGCTGCTGGCCTTTTCCACCGCCATCCTGATCGCGGCGCTGGTGTTTCTGGCCTACATCACCACCATGAACCGCCGCCTGTCCGAGATCGAGCGCTCCGGCATCCAGATCAACAGCCTGATCGTCTCGCGGGACGAATTGAAGGTCTACATCAACAATATGGAATTCACGCTGACACAGGCGGCCTGCGAGGCGCTCTCGGTCCTGTGCGAAGCGCGCCTCGATGACGAATTCATCAGCGGAGTCGATCTGGAAGCCATGATAACCGGCAAACCCGCCAGTGACTGCGAAGAGGCCGCAGGGGCCACGCGGATCAAACGTCTGCGCGACCACCTCGGCAACCAGATTGTCTCCGAACTGCTGATCAAGACCATCAGCCGCAAGGGCTATATGCTCGGCATCGACAAGGACGTGATCAAAATGATCTGATCACATCGAACGGGTGCGGACCCATTTGATGATCTCGGGCGCGCGCGCCGCACCTGACTGGCGCGCCACTTCCTTGCCCTTCCTGAACAACAGCATCGTCGGGATCCCGCGTACGTTATAGACGCTGAGCGCTTTCTGGTGCGTGTCGGTGTTGATCTTCACAAAGCGTACCGAGTCTTTCAGCTCCTGCGCCGCCTTGGAAAACTCCGGTGCCATCATGCGGCAGGGGCCACACCACGGCGCCCACAGATCGACAACCAGCGGAATACCGTCGTTTTTCGCGGCTTTCTGCAGCGTGGCGAAATCCACATCCTTGACCTTGCCGGTCATCAGCCCCTCGCCGCACACGCCGCATTTGGGCTTCGCGCCGAGCTTGTCGGCAGGCACTTTGTTCACCGCCCCGCAGGACAGGCATGTCAGTTTCTTTGCATCGCTCATGGCGAACCTCGTTCATAAGTGTTTCCGCATATAAAAGCGCGGCGCGGGTCCCGTTCAAGGGTAGCGCGAAATTTCCACCAGATTGCGGTCGGGGTCGCGGATGTAAAGCGACTCGATCACCCCGCGCGCACCGGTGCGTTTGACCGGCCCTTCCTCGATGGCAACGCCTTGCGCTTCCAGATGTGCCTGCCAGACGTCGAGCGGCGTTTCGGTCAGCAGGCAGAAATCGGCAGAACCGGCAACGGGATGCTCGGCCTTCGGATCGAACTCCCGCCCTGCCTGATGCAGGTTGATCTTCTGGTTTCCGAATTTCAGCGCCGTGCGGGTGGAGCCGTCGGCCGGATAAAACACATCTTCCCGCATCCCCAGAACACCGGTGTAGAAAGCCACGGTTGCGGGAATATCCGCCACGGTCAGCACAAAATGGTCAAGTCCGGTGATTGTCGGCATGGTTTACCCTCCTTTCGGTTTCGGCAAACGGACAAAGAATTTCTCGGGCAGCCAGGGCGTTTCTCCGGCCACCATCCCCGCCAGCGCCTCCCCCACCGCATGGGAAATTCCGATGCCGATCTTGAAACCGCCGGTCGCCAGATACAGGCCCTCCGCCCCCGGAACGCGGCCCAGCATCGGGTCCGGTTTTTTGCCGCGCGGGCGCAGATTGGCCCAGCGCAGCGCCACGCGGGCCGCGCGCAGCGGCGGGCTGATGGCGCGGGCGCGGGCGATGACCTCGTTCAGGCGGTCGTCGGTGGAGCGGGGGTCATCCCATGTGTTTTCGGTTGTGGAGCCGACCGCGACCTTTCCGTCGGCGTGGGGAATAATATAGGTATGATCGGCAAACACCGTCGGCGCGCCCGTCATATCCGCCCCCGACAAAAGCGCCGCCTGCCCCTTCACGCCGAACCCCGGTTCCGGCCCCAGAAACGGCTCCAG
>WFTU01000237.1 GCA_015485375.1 Paracoccaceae bacterium
GGTGCATGTGGTGCTGCCGCCGGACAACGCGGCGCGGGCCGAAGCGCTGGCAGGGCTGGATGTCGATGTATGCGAGGTGCCGGACTGGGCCGAGGGCATGGCAGCCTCCCTGCGCGCGGGTGTGGCGGCGCTTGCGGACGATTGCGATGCGGTGGTGCTGGGTTTTGGCGATATGCCCGAAGTGACAGCGGCCGATTATGACGCGCTGGTCTCGGCCTTCGACCCCGAAGCGGGGCACGAAATCTGCCGTGCGGTCACCGAATCCGGCAAGGCCGGGCATCCGGTGCTGTTCGGGCGGCGCTTTTTTGAATCCCTTGCGGCCCTTGCCGGAGATCGCGGCGCGCGCGACGTTGTGCAGGGCGCACGGGAATACCTGCACGACGTGCAAACGCATGGCGAGGCGGCGGTGACGGACCTCGACACGCCGGAGGACTGGGATCGCTGGCGGGACCTCGCCGGAAATTGATCGGACGGGCAAAATTTTTCTTGTTTCGGTTGTGGTCCCCGTGCCACTGTGACCGCCTGACGCAGCGCGAATTTACGGGGGGTTGATGGAACTCGAAGGCAGTCGAATTATTGCGGCCGACCGGCAGACGGTCTGGGAGGCCTTGAACAGTATCGAGGTGTTGCAGGCCAGTATTCCCGGCTGCAAGGAAATGTCCGGCAATGCCGAGGACGGTTTCGAGGCTGTCGTGACCCAGAAAATCGGGCCGGTGAAGGCCACCTTCAAGGGCGCGGTCAGCCTTACCGATATTGTCGAGGCCGAGAGCTATCGTATCTCCGGCGAGGGCAAGGGCGGCGCGGCCGGTTTTGCCAGAGGCGGCGCGCTGGTGCGGCTGGCGGATGTGGAGGACGGCACGGAGCTGACCTATACCGTCGAGGCCAAGGTGGGCGGCAAGCTCGCACAGGTCGGCTCGCGCGTGGTGCATGGTGTGGCGAAGAAACTCGCCGACCAGTTTTTCGAGAATTTCGAGCAGGCCGTCGCGCCTGCCGAAGAAGAACCTGAAAAGGAAGAAGAAACGGCGGATGCGGAGGACAAACCCAAAAAGGGATGGTTCCGCAAGCTGACCGGTAAAAACACATAACAGACAACATGGGAGGAAAACATGCCATCTGTAACAATGACCGTGAACGGCAAGACCGTCACGGGTGAGGTCGAAGCGCGCACATTGCTGTCGCAATTCCTGCGCGATGACCTGAAACTGACCGGCACGCATGTGGGCTGCGATACCAGCCAGTGCGGGGCCTGCACGGTGCATGTGGACGGTGTGGCCGTCAAAGGCTGCACCATGCTGGCGCTGGAGGCCGACGGCTCGGAGGTGAAAACCATCGAGGGGATGGCGAACGCGGACGGCTCGCTCGGCGTGATTCAGGCGGCGTTCAAGGAACACCACGGGCTGCAATGCGGTTTCTGCACGCCCGGCATGGTGATGGCGGCGGCGGACCTGCTGGCCAGCAACGCCAGCCCGTCGGAGGCCGAGATCCGCAAGCATCTCGAAGGCAATATCTGCCGCTGCACCGGCTATCACAACATCGTAAAATCCATTCAGGCTGCTGCTGCCCAGTTGGGATAAGCGCGCGGAAGCGGATCAACAGGAGGAATACAAATGCCCAAGGATCATGGCATAGGCGCCAGCCCAAAGCGGCGCGAGGACGTCCGGTTTCTGACCGGAAACGGCAAGTATACGGATGACATCAACGCTCCGAACCAGACCTACGTCTATTTCGTGCGCTCGGATGTCGCCCACGGAACCATCAACAGTATCGACACGTCCGAGGCGGCGAACATGCCCGGCGTTGTCCGCATCTTCACCGGTGCGGATTTCGAAGGCGTCGGCGGCATCCCCTGCGGCTGGCAGGTGACCGACCGTTTCGGCGAGCCGATGCAGGAACCGGCGCATCCGGTGCTGGCACAGGGCAAGGTGCGCCATGTCGGCGACCCGATTGCCGCCGTGGTAGCCGAGAGCCTCGAACAGGCCCGCGACGCGGCCGAGGTTCTGGAGATCGACATCACCGAACTGCCCGCCGTTATCGACATGAAAGAGGCCGTCAAGGAAGGCGCCACCAAGGTGCATGACGACCTGACCAGCAACCTGTGTTTCGACTGGGGCTTTGTCGAGGAAAACCGCGACGCTGTGGACGAGGCGATCAAAAACGCCGCCCATGTCACCACGCTGGAGCTGCGCAACAACCGTCTGGTGGCCAACCCGATGGAACCGCGCGTGGCGATCGGGGAATATGATGCCTCGATGGACGAACACACGCTCTACACCACCAGCCAGAACCCGCATGTGATCCGGCTGCTGATGGGCGCGTTCGTTCTGGGCATTCCCGAGCATAAACTGCGCGTCGTCTCGCCCGATGTGGGCGGCGGTTTCGGCACCAAGATTTTCCACTATGC
>WFTU01000238.1 GCA_015485375.1 Paracoccaceae bacterium
CCTTGTTCGCGCAGGATCAGCGGGTGCGATTGCAGGGCGGCAAAATCGGGATCGGCGAGCGGCGCGGCGTAGGATTTCGCGGCAAAGGCGATGATGGGCGAGGCCCCGAGCGGCAGCGCGTCCAGATCGCGGTGTTCGGGGTGTTCGCCCAGCACACCGACGTCGGCCTCGTAGGCGAAAAGCGCGTCGATGACCTCCTGCGTGTTGCCGCTTCGCATGGTGATCTTGATCCCGGGAAAACGGGCACGGAAACGTCCGAGAACCGGATTAACGTGATGCGCCGAATCCGCGATGATACGCAGCGTGCCGGTGCCGAGCGCGCTGCTCTCGGCCAGAAGCTCGCGCGCCTGCCGTTCGTTTTCAAACAGGCGGTTGGTGATCTCCAGCAGCTTTTCGCCCGCCGGCGTCAGTTTAACGGAGCGTTTGTGGCGGTTGAACAGCAGCACGTCGTATTCGACCTCCAGCTTGCGGATCTGGTCGGAGATGGCGGGCTGGGTCAGGTGAAGCGCCTCGGCCGCGCGGGAAAAGCCGCCCTCGGTGGCGACGTAGTGGAAGGCGCGAAGCTGGACGTAGCGCATGGGGCATCCTATCGTTTCAGTTTATAGTTTAATATAAAATAACGATTTTACAAATAGCAATGCGCGGCGCAATCTGCAAAGCTGAACTTCGCGAAAGGATACCGTGATGGCCAAGCCTCCCCTCCCCGCACCGCGCATGGGCGAGCCGTATCTGCTCACCCCCGGACCGCTCACCACCAGCTTCAAGGTCAAGGAAGCGATGTTGCGCGACTGGGGCAGCTGGGACGGCGATTTCCGCGCCATGACGGTGGAACTGCGCGAGCGGCTGCTGGCGATGGCCGGTGGCGAGGGGCTGGACTGTGTGCCGATGCAGGGCAGCGGGACGTTTTCGGTCGAGGCGATGCTGGGGACGTTTGTGCCGCGTGACGGCAAGGTGCTGGTGTTGAGCAACGGCGCCTATGGCAAGCGGATCGCGCAGACGCTCGACTATCTGGGGCGGGCGCATGTGGTGATCGACAAGGGCGACTACATGCCGCCGCGCGGGGCCGAGGTGGCGGCGGCGCTGGCCTCCGATCCCGATATCACCCATGTGGTTGTCGTGCATTGCGAAACCAGTTCGGGGATCCTCAATCCGGTGGCGGAGATTTCCGAAGCGGTTTACGGCGCGGGGCGCAAGCTGCTGGTTGATTCCATGAGCGCCTTTGGTGCCTTGCCGCTGGATTTCCGGTTCGAGGCGGTGGTTTCCTCGGCCAACAAATGTATCGAGGGGGTGCCGGGCTTCGGTTTCGTTATCGCGCAAAAGGCGGCGTTGGCGGCGGCGGAGGGGAATTGCCATTCGCTCTCGCTCGATCTGCACGCGCAATGGGCGGTGATGAACAAGACCGGCCAGTGGCGGTTCACGCCGCCGACGCATGTGGTGGCGGCATTTATCGAGGCGCTGCGCCTGCACGAGGCCGAGGGCGGCGTGGCGGGGCGCGGGGCGCGCTATGCCCGCAACCGCGATGTGCTGGTGGACGGGATGCGTGCGCTGGGGTTCGAGACCCTTCTGGACGAACGCTGGCTGTCGCCAATCATCGTGACCTTTTTCAACCCCGCCGATCCGGCCTTCGATTTCGCGCGGTTCTATGACCTGATGAAAGTGCGGGGCTTTATCATCTATCCCGGAAAGCTGACCGTAGTGGACAGTTTCCGCATCGGTTGCATCGGGCAACTGGACGAACATGTCATGCGCGCGGCGGTCGAAGCCGCGCGCGAGACTTTGGCCGCGATGGGGGTGGCGTCTGCCGCGCCCCCTGCTGCGGCGCTTGAAGAACGTGCCAGACTGGCATCCTGAAACCCGGACAGAGGAAAAACCATGACCAAATTTTCGGAATATACATACGAGCGCAGCTATCGCGGCGAGGTAAAGGCGCTCGTGCTGGACTGGAGCGGCACGCTGGCCGACGCCTATGTCATCGCGCCGGCGGTGGTGTTTGTCGAGGTGTTCGAGAAACAGGGCGTGCCGATCAGCATGGAAGAGGCGCGCGGACCGATGGGGTTGCGCAAGGATTTGCACATCAAGGCGCTGACCGAGGATCCGGTGATTGCCGAGCGCTGGAAGGCGGCCAAGGGGAAATATCCGGACCAGTCGGATGTGGACGCGATGTTTGCCGATTTCGTGCCGGCGCAGCTCGATTGTCTGCGCAAATACACCACGCTGTTGCCGGGGGTGAAGGATGTGATCGTTGACCTGCAGAAACAGGGCATCAAGATCGGGGCCTCGACCGGTTTCGTACGCTCGATGGTCGATATTCTGCTGGAGGATTCGATCAAGCAGGGGCTGACCCCCGATGCAACCGTTGCCGGTGACGAGGTGATCCACGGGGCGCGGCCCAATCCGCATATGGTGTTCAGGAATATGGACCTGCTGGACATCGCGGACGTGAAGTCGGTGGTGAAATGTGACGACACCGTGTCGGGGATTGGCGAGGCACAAAACGCCGGTTGCTGGGGCGTGGGGCTGGTGCGCTACTCCAACTACATGAACATCAACTCGCTGGAGGAGGAAGCAACTC
>WFTU01000239.1 GCA_015485375.1 Paracoccaceae bacterium
ATGTCGATCTGCTCGATCGAGGATGTGGCGGCGGAGGTCACGAAACCCTTCTGGTTCCAGCTTTATGTGATGAAGGATCGCGACTATATCAACGATCTGATTGATCGGGCCAAGGCGGCGAAATGTTCGGCCCTGATCCTGACGCTGGATTTGCAGATTCTGGGGCAGCGGCACAAGGACGTGAAGAACGGGCTGGGGGCGCCACCGAAGCTGACGCTGAAGAATATCCTCAACATGGCGACCAAGCCGCGCTGGACGATGGGGATGCTGGGCACCAAGCGGCACGAGTTCCGCAATATCGTCGGACATGTGAAGAATGTGGACGACATGGGCACGCTGGCAGAATGGACGGCGAAACAGTTCGATGAAAAACTGTCGTGGGACGATGTCGCCTGGATCAAGGAACGCTGGGGCGGGCCGCTGATCCTGAAGGGTATTCTGGATGTCGAGGATGCGCGCCGCGCCGTGGAAACAGGCGCCGACGCGATTGTGGTATCGAACCACGGCGGGCGGCAACTGGACGGGGCGATGTCGGCCATTCGCATGTTGCCGGATATTATCGATGCGGTCGGGGACCGGATCGAGGTGCATATGGACAGCGGCATCCGCTCGGGTCAGGACGTGCTGAAGGCCTTGGCGCTGGGGGCCAAGGGGGTCTATATCGGGCGGGCCTATATTTACGGTCTCGGCGCGATGGGGCAGGAAGGCGTGACGAAAGCGCTGGAGGTAATCCACAAGGAACTGGACACCACGATGGCGTTTTGCGGGCGGCAGAAAGTAACCGAGCTGAACCGCGAGAACCTGCTGGTGCCGGTGGATTTCCGCGGGCGGTTCGAGAAGGGGTAAATCACCTGAAACGGTATGGTCCGGCGGACACGCCGGGCCAGGCGCGCCCCTCTGTGACTTTTGGCGCACGAATCCCCTTCACATCCCTGACGAAACCGCCTATAGGGGCGGCTTCATGCGGCGCTTACACCCTTGGAGGATCGCCGCGATTGTAACTCAGGAGAATACCAATGGCCGAGAATAACACTCTCAACGCTACGGTTCGCGCAGGTACTGGCAAGGGGGCCGCCCGCGCAGCACGCCGTGAAAACCTCGTACCGGGCGTCATTTATGGCGGCGGCGAGGAACCGACCCCGATCACCGTCAAGTTCAACGAGCTGCTCAAAATGCTGAAAGCGGGCGGCTTTTTGTCCTCGCTGCTGACCCTCAAGGTCGATGGCAAAGAACAGCGCGTGATCTGTCGTGGCGTCCAGCGCGATGTGGTCAAGGACCTTCCCGTGCATGTGGACTTCCTGCGCCTGTCGCGCAAATCGCGTATCAACCTGATGATTCCGGTTGTGTTCCTGAACGAGGACACCTGCGCCGGCATCAAGGCTGGCGGTACGCTGGTTGTTGTGCGTAACGAGGTCGAGCTGAAAGTGACCGCGGGCAATATCCCCGAGCATCTGGAAGTGGATCTGGCCGAGATCGAAATCGGTGAAACCATCCACATGTCGGACATCACCCTGCCGGAAGGCACGCGCCCGATGATTACCGACCGCGACTTCGTGATCGCCAATGTGGCCGCTCCGCGCGGTCTGAGCGCCGAGGAAGAAGCCGAGGATGCAGCCGCCGAAGAAGCCGCCGAAGGCGAAGCACCGGAAGCCGCCGCCGAGGAATAATTCCCTCGCGCATTTGCATATGCTACACAAGGCGCGTTCCCTTCGGGGGGCGCGCTTTTGTTTTGGGGAGTCGGGAATGAAGCTGTTTGTCGGACTGGGCAATCCGGGGGCGAAATACGCCCGCAACCGTCACAATATCGGGTTTATGGCTGTGGACCGGATTGCGGAGGACCACGGGTTTGCGCCATGGCGCGGCAAGTTTCAGGGCAAGGTCTCCGAAGGGCGGCTCGGGCGCGAAAAGGTGATTCTGCTGAAGCCCGAGACCTTTATGAACCTGTCAGGGCAGTCGGTCGGCGAGGCGATGCGGTTTTACAAACTGGAGCCGTCGGATGTGACGGTGTTCCATGACGAGCTGGATCTGGCGCCCGGCAAGTGCCGGGTCAAGGTTGGCGGCGGACATGCGGGGCATAACGGGTTGCGCTCGATCCACCAGCATATCGGGCCGGAGTATCAGCGGGTGCGCCTCGGGATCGGGCATCCGGGCGACAAGAACAAGGTGTCGGGCTATGTGCTGCGCGATTTTGCCAAGGCGGAAGCGGAATGGCTGGACGATGTGTTGCGCGGGATCAGTGACGGGGCGGTGCATCTGGCCGAGGGCGATGCCTCGCGGTTTATGAATGCGGTGGCCTTGCGGGTGGTGCCGGAACGGCCGAAACCGGCGGCGAAACCGGAACCGAAAGTGGAGGCCGAGCCGGTGGAGGATACGCGTTCGCCCCTGCAAAAGCTGAAGGACAAGTTCGGGTGAGTGATCTGCGCGATGCGTTTGATCGGCAGGCGGTTTCCTGTGACGATCTCGGCTCGCCGTTTACGGCCACACTGTTGCGGCTGGTCGGGGAGCGGCTGACGGCGGATCATCCGGTCGGGGCGTTTCTGTTCGACTGGCCCTATGACACGTTCCGCTCCGGCGCGGTGGCGCTCAGGTTGGCGGGGGCGCTGCATTCGCTGGTGTTGCTGGGGAAAGATTCGGAGCTGGCGGCGGTATACCCGCCTGCCCCGCTGGACCCCGAGGCGTTGTGGCGCGAGGTTTCGCGGGCGCTACGCGCGCATCCGGAACATATCATCGGCTGGATGGACTCAGCACCACAGACCAATGA
>WFTU01000240.1 GCA_015485375.1 Paracoccaceae bacterium
TCTGTATTCCGTTTTTTATAGAAGGAGCGGTGACTTCGTTTCGATGAGCGACAGCCTATAGGCGCAGTTTTTGCCTCAGGCAAGCAGTTTCTTGGCCACAGCGTCCAGCGCCATGGTGTAGCCCTTGGTGCCGTGACCGGCGATAACTTCGTCCGCGGCCGGCTCGACATAGGAGACATGACGGAACGGCTCACGCTCCTTGGGGTTGGAGATGTGCAGCTCCACGATCATGCCGTCAAAGGCGCGCAGGGCGTCGAGGATGGCAACCGATGTGTGGGTATAGGCACCCGCGTTGATGATGATCGCAGCGCAGGTTTCGCGCGCCTCCTGTATCCAGTCCACCAGATCGCCCTCGTGGTTCGACTGCCGGCAATCAAGGGTGAAGCCGAGGGTTTCAGCATGGGCGCGGCTGCGGCCCTCGATATCCGCCAGCGTGTCATACCCGTAAATCTCCGGCTCGCGCTTGCCGAGCAGGTTCAGGTTGGGGCCGTTCAGGAGCATGATCTTGGACATTTCGCGTGCCTTTGCTGTTTGGCCGCAACCTAGCGCAGCGGTGGCGGGTTGGCTAGTCGGCGTAATACACCTCGACCTCGGTCGGAGCCTCGAGGATGGTGCGGATCGGGGCCTCGGTGATTGGGCCTTCGATCAGGGCTTTTTCCAGCGCGGTCTTTTTGTCGGGGCCGGTGATCAGGACCTTGATATGGGCCGCCGCGCGCAGGACGGGGGCGGTCAGGGTGATCCGCGGTTCCGGCGCATCCGGTGCGCGCATGGGCAAAAGCACGGCGTCGGTGTCCAGCGCCTCGGCCAGACGGTCGGCGCCCGGAAACAGGCTGGCGGTGTGCATGTCGGCGCCCATGCCGAGGACACAGACATCGAGCGGCAGGGCGGCGCGCACGCCCGCCTCCAGATCCGCCAGAACCTCCTCCGGCCGGTCGCCCTCCAGATACAGCGGCACCAGCGTTGCGGCGGCGGCTTTTCCCTGCAACAGGGTTTCGCGCAGCAGACGGGTGTTGGAGCGCTCCGAGGTTTCCGGCACGAAGCGTTCGTCGGTCAGCATCACCCGCACATTTTCCCACTCGATGTCCTCTTGCGACAGCAGGCGCAGGAAGGGGGCGGGGGTGGTGCCGCCCGGTACGGCGAGCGTGGCGGTGCCTTTGGCCTCGATGGTCTCGGCCAGCAGTTCGGCTACGTCCTCGGCGATGTTTTCCATCAGGGTTTCGCGGTCGGGATAGTGCAGGAAGTCGGGCATGGCGGGTCCTCGGGTTCTCAGCAGTTATTACTACATACACGAACTGTTGAATTAACATTTCGGAATATTAGAGTATTGGTGTATTATCGCAAGCCGAATACCCCTGCGGGCGATCGGCCCGCCAACAATATCGGAGAGAGAGAATGGAAAAGAACGAAGGCAATATCGACCGGTTTATCCGCGTGGTTCTGGGCGGAGTACTGATCATTTTCGGGATACTGGGTTCGGGCGGCTGGTCAACTATCCTGATCGTCGTCGGGCTGATCCCGCTGGTAACCGGCCTGATCGGCTGGTGTCCGCTTTACCGGATTTTCGGCATCAAGACCTGCCCGACCAAATCCGAGTAGGGATCACAACCAGTCCCGCAAGATCGGGATCAGGGGGATATCCGCCGGTGGCATAGGATAGTCCCGCAAGGCATTCGGGCGGACCCATTTCAGGGTCTGCCCTTCTTTCGGCTGTGGTGTGCCTTCCCACTTGCGGCAGGCAAACACCGGCATCAGCAGGTGGAAATCGTCATAGCTGTGCGAGGCGAAGGTGAGCGGCGCAAGGCAGCTTTCCCATGTGCCGATGCCCAGTTCCTCGTGCAATTCGCGGATCAGGGCATGTTCGGGGGTTTCGCCATCCTCGACCTTGCCGCCCGGAAATTCCCACAGACCGGCCATGGATTTCCCTTCGGGGCGTCGGGCCAGCAAAACACGGCCATCCTTGTCGACCAGTGCGACGGCGGAAACCAGCAGGGTTTTCATGAGCGGTAGTCGGCGTTGATGGTGATATACTGGTGCGTGAGGTCGCAGGTCCATACCGTCGCCTCGCCCTCGCCAACCCCCAGATCGACCGTGACCGAGAGGTCCTGCGCTTTCATATATTCGGCCCCGTCCTCCTCGCGGTAGTCCGGCGAGACCCAGCCGTTTTCGGCCACGAGGATGTCCCCGAACCAAATCGACAGGCGGTCGCGGTCGGCCTCCTCGCCGGCCTTGCCGATGGCGGCGACGATACGGCCCCAGTT
>WFTU01000241.1 GCA_015485375.1 Paracoccaceae bacterium
GCCTCGATCACCGAGCGGTAGCCGGCGATATTGGCCATCGACGACAGCGCGTCCATTTTCTGGGCACGGGAAATGCGCGGCACCATATCCATGGCAATGGCGTTCACGCCCTTGGTTTTCAGCTTTTTCAGCAGGGCTTCGTTCTGGGCCGGCCAGATGAAGGAAATCAGGGTCTGGCCCTTGCGGAAGCGTTTGACCTCGATTTCCTCGGGGCCGCGCACCTTGATGATGATGTCGCTGGCTTTCCACAGGGCGGCGGCGGTTTTCACCACCTCGACTCCGGCGTCCTTGTAGTCCTGATCCGAGAAACGGGCGCCTTCGCCCGCACCGGATTCGATCACACATTCATAGCCCAGTTTCTGCAACTGGAGCGCGGATTGCGGCGTCATCGCCACCCGGGCTTCACCCGGATAAATCTCTTTGGGCGCACCTATTTTCATTTTACTGTTCCTTGGTCCTGTTGGGAGGAAGGGGTTTGACCCTACATCTAGCCGCATATCGGACCGATTCAAAGTCCGTGACGAAAGAAAATGTCGAAATGCGGCAAAATACCTGACAAATATGATTATGAAATTGCGGCTAGACTTTCTGGAAGCCGTGAATCAGGTATTTCAGGCCAAGCATGGCGCCGATATAGATCGAGCCGAGGACGATCGGGGCGCTGTAGCTGAGGGCGGAAAAGGCGGTCAGCCCCTGCCCGATCGAACAGCCGATAGCCAGCACGCCACCGGTGCCCATCAGAAAACCGCCGAGGACCGAACGGCCCAGCTCGCGGGCGTCGTCGCAGGCCTCCCAGCGGAAGCGGCCCTTGATCTGCGTGCCCACAAAAGAGCCGAGAACAACCCCCGCGACGGAGCCGGTGCCGAAATTCATCGAGGCACCGGTCCATGTCATGATATAGACCAGCGTTTCCCCGAGCGGGGCGGAGAAACTGTGCGATTCAATTTCCGCACCGCCAAAGCCGTTACCGGCGATCCATGTGGTGCCCCACCAGCCGGAAACGATGGCGAGGCCGACAACCACCGACCAGAACACATGGGTGCGCGAGCTGCGGAAGCCCTTGTCCCAGAAGGCCCAGAGACCGATCAGCGCCGCGATGGCCAGAGCCGGCACGATGGGCGCAATGCCGATGCTGTCGCCGATCAGGTCGGCAATACCTTGCGCCGGAGCGGCGGGGTCGACCAGAACCGTGGGAAACAGGATCTCGCGCAGGGCGGCGGTCGGGCCGCCGATCATCATATAGGCGGAGATCGCCATGACAGTGGCGACGACGAAACTGCGCAAATCCCCACCGGCCATGCGGGCCAGCGCGCCGAAGCCGCAGTTGCCGGCCAGCGCCATGCCCCAGCCGAACATCAGACCGCCAAGGACGGCAGCCGCAAGGCGGAACTTGAAGATGAAAAACCGCGAGGTGGCATATTCGACCTGCCCGAGCGCGTTGAGGACAAAAACACCGGTGATGGCCACGGCGATGGCCAGCCCCCACATGCGCAGGCGTTTTTTGTCGTCGCCATAAAGCGTATCCTCGATTGCGCCGAGGGTGCAGAAACGCCCGATGGCCGAAGCCAGACCGAGGGCGATGCCGCCACCAAGGCCGACGAGGGCCGCGAGCTGGTTGTCAGCCAGAAAATCCATCAGGAGGACTCACCGTTCACTTTGTCTTTGTTTTCAGGGTCGTCCGGGTCGAAGCTGCAGAACATATCGTAGACGAGCTCGATCATCTGCGCCGCCTTGCGGTCGCCGAGGGAGTAATAGATGGTTTTGCCTTCGCGCCGCGAATTCACCAGCCCTTCGAGGCGCAAACGCGCCAGCTGCTGGGAGACAGCCGCCTGGCGCGAGGAAAGCAGGTTTTCGAGTTCGGTCACGGATTTTTCGCCCGACACAAGATGACAGAGGATCATCAACCGCCCCTCGTGGGCGAGCGCCTTCATGAAATCGGTGGCGGATTTGGCGCTGCTCAGCACCTCCTCGATGGCCTCCTCGGTCATGTCGGGTGAAATTGTCGGCAGTGACATCAAGCTTCCTTAAACAATTTTCCTCAAACGGTCAGGAGCCGGATAACTGGCGTTCCTCCTCCGGCAGCTGCGAAATCAGCCGTGCCAGCATACCCCAGAAAAAGGCCTCCCCCGGATACCCTTCTATACGACCAACCTCGACTCCGTCCAGAAGCAATATAAATGTCGGGGTATACTGCGGGGAGCTTTCGAGGGTGATGCCGTCGGGAATCGGATCGTCGATGTCCTGGTCGAGCAAGGGAGCGATCTTGCCTTCTTCGGTTTTCGGATAGATGGGACCGATTTCCTTGTGCCATTTCGCGCACCAGGGGCAGCTGTCGGTCTCGACCATCATCAGGCGCACTTCGGCAAAGGCGGAACTGGCAAAAAGCAGTGCCGCCAAAACAGTGATTGTCCTCAGAAAACGCATGTCGGCCCCTTTTTGTTGCTTAATTACGCATCAAGATATAGGAATATGTCTTCAAGATCAATTTTTTTAGCGCACGGGGAAGTAACCATTATGGGCCTGGACGTCAGCTATATGAGTGCGGCCCTTGCGGGTCTGCTGTCGTTTTTTTCCCCCTGCATCCTGCCGATCGTGCCGTTCTATCTGTGCTATATGGCCGGTCTTTCGATCAAGGAACTGGACGAAAACGCGGAGATCTCGCCGGGGGCGCGGCGGCGGCTGGTGCTGTCGGCGGTGTTGTTCTCGGCCGGTGTGGTGACGGTGTTTACCATCCTCGGGCTGGCGGCAACGGCGATCGGGCAGGCCTTGCGCGACTATGACACCATTCTGGGCTGGGCGGCGGCGGCGATCCTGACGCTGTTCGGGCTGCATTTCCTCGGCTGGCTGAAAATCCCCCTGCTCTATCGCGAGGCACGGGTGAATTCGAGCGCTGTGAAACCGGCAAGCTATGTCGGGTCCTATCTGATCGGGCTGGCCTTCGGCTTCGGCTGGACGCCCTGCGTCGGGCCGGCGCTGGCGGCGATCCTGTTCATTGCCTCGCAGCAGGAGAGCCTGACGCATGGCGCCGGACTGCTGATGGTTTACGGCGCCTTCATGACCGTGCCGTTCATTCTGGCCGCGGTATTTTCCGGCCCGTTCCTGCGCTGGGTGCAGCGGAACCGGAAATATATGGGCATCGTCGAGAAACTGATGGGCGCGTTTCTGATTCTGTTCGCGGTCCTGATCGTGACCGGCTGGATCGGGGCCATGGCGACCTGGCTGTTCCAGAAATTTCCCAACCTCTTTATCTTCGGTTAATTACACAGCGAGCCGTAAAAACGCTTATGTTTCAGGCTCAAGCGCAATGGTGCAATGCAATAATCCCTTGATATATTAGGTTTTTCTAAATTATCAATCATTCCGATATGTGAATTTATTGTTGCCTAGTCACTTGTTTGTGAGCTACGCTTGATTGATCCAAATCAAGAACCAAGAGCAAAATCTAGGGAGGATAGTGCATGAAGCGCAAAGCGTTTCTTATAATCGGGGCTACAGTCGCAATCGCGACGATGGCTGCCGCAGAGGTGATCGCGCCCGGCGATGTCGTCTTCGAGGACGGGGGTGCTGTCCTGCAGTCGCTCACCGGAACTCCGGGCGATCCGGTGGCCGGTCGCGATATTTTCGCCAACCGCAAGCTGGGTAACTGCCTTGCATGCCACCAGAACACAGACCTGAATGACCAGCTGTTCCACGGTGAAGTCGGTCCGTCGCTCGACGGTGTGGCCGATCGCTGGGAGGAAGCGCAGCTGCGCGGTATCCTGACCAATTCGAAGAACACCTTCGAGGACACCATCATGCCGGCCTTCTACCGCACCGACGGCCTTAGCCGCGTGATGGAGAAGTTCCAGGGCAAAACCATCCTGACAGCACAGCAGGTCGAGGATGTCCTCGCCTATCTGCTGACACTCAAGGAATAACGGGGCGGCGGCACCCGCCGTCTGGCCTGTGATCAAACACTAGGAGAACAAAAATGGATTTTACGAGACGTGACGCCCTGATAGTCGGTGCCGGTGCTGCTGCTGCAGCCATGCTGCCGCTTCGGGCCTTCGCCACGCCGACGGATGATGCGATTGCCGAATTTACCGGCGGCGCTGACATGGCCGATACGGGTGTAACCCTGACGGCCCCCGAAATTGCCGAGAACGGCAACACGGTTCCGATTTCGGTATCGGCCCCGGGTGCCGAGAGCATTGCGGTCTATGCCACCGCCAACCCGAACCCGGGTGTTGTCACCTTCAACTTCGGCCCGCTGTCCGGTTCGCAGGAAGTTGCCACGCGCATCCGCCTCGCCGGTACGCAGGACATCATCGCAGTTGCCAAAATGAAAGACGGCTCCTTCGCCATGACGAAAGCGGCTGTCAAAGTAACCATCGGCGGCTGCGGCGGCTAATCAAGGATTGAGGAGAATACAATATGTCTTCAGACGTTAAACCCCGCGTAAAAGTCCCGAAGAAAGCCAAGGCTGGCGATACGATCACCATCAAGACGCTGATCAGCCACAAAATGGAATCCGGGCAGCGCAAGGACAAGGACGGGAACAAGATCCCCCGTTCGATCATCAACACCTTCACCTGTGACTTCAACGGGCAGAATGTGCTGACGGTCGGTCTTGAAACCGCCATCTCGACCAACCCCTATTTCCAGTTCGAAGCCATCGTTCCCGAAGCCGGCGACTTTGTCTTCACCTGGCTGGATGACACGGGCGAGGTCTATACGACATCAAAATCCATCGCAATCGGCTGATCGGCTGCAGGAACAAGAGGGAGGAAAAACACAATGATAATCTCAAACCTGCAACGAGTAATGGCGATTGCAACAGTGGCAACGCTCGGACTCGGTGCGACCGCGGCCTTTGCCGTCGACTCGTCACCGCTGGTGATCAACGACGAGGAAACCATTGCGACGCATGCACCCGCAGCGCCGTTTCTGGAAAACCTCGACGAAGTGATCTCCGGCTGGGCGTTCCGCTCGACGGAAACACAGGCCCTGCAGCTCGACGATTTCGACAACCCGGGCATGATCTTTGTCGATCAGGCCATTGACGAGTGGACCAAGGTTGACGGCACTGCCGGCAAATCCTGCGCCGCCTGTCATACCGGTGGTCCGGAAGAGTTCGCCGGTCTGCGCGCCACGCTTCCGAAATGGAACGAGGAGAAGCAGGCACTCTATACGATGGAAGACTACATCAACGAGTGCCGGACCGAGCGCATGGGCGCCGAAGCCTGGAGCTGGAGCGGTGCAAGCATGACTGCCATGAATGCCCTGATCAGCCTGCAGTCGCGTGGCATGACGGTCAATGTGGCCACGGACGGCCCCGTGGCCGACATGTGGGAACAGGGTAAGGAAATCTACTATACCCGTGTTGGCCAGCTTGATCTGTCTTGTGCAAATTGCCACGAGAACAACTACGGCAACATGATCCGTGCCGACCGCCTTTCGCAGGGTCAGGTCAACGGGTTCCCGACGTATCGCCTGAAAAACGCCAAACTGAATTCCATTCAGGGCCGTTTCAAAGGCTGCATGAAAAACGTTCGTGCAACGCCGTACAAAGTCGGTTCGGACGAGTTCCGTGCGCTGGAGCTTTATGTCTCCTCCCGCGGGAACGGTTTGATGGTCGAAAGCCCGTCGGTTCGCAACTAGCAGTTTTCCGGCCCCGGTGTTCGCATCGGGGCCGGATCCTACGCCCCCTTCCCCCGTTTCGAGGAGTCGGCGTTGGCGCACCGGAACGCGGTGCTCTTGCCCCCACTCTTGATTTATGACCCAACCGGAGAGAAATATGATTTCCCGTCGCGACTTCCTTCAGGCCACAGTGGCCGCTTCTGCAATTGTCGGTGCCTCGGGCGTTGGCAACTGGTCCCGTCTGGCGGCGCAGCAGACCCTGACACAGGACGACCTGCTGGGGTTCGATACCACCGGAAACGTGACGCTGATCCATATCACCGATATCCACGCGCAGCTGAAGCCGATCTATTTCCGCGAGCCGGAAATCAACATCGGCGTTGGCAATGTGAAAGGCCTGCCGCCGCATGTGACCGGCGAGGATTTCCTGAAGATGTTCAACCTGACCCCCGGCTCGCCGGAGGCCTATGCGCTGAGCTACACCGATTTCACCGCGCTGGCGAAAACCTATGGCCGCATGGGCGGGCTGGATCGGGTCGCCACGGTGCTGAACGCCATTCGTGCCGACCGCCCCGATGCGCTGCTGCTGGATGGCGGCGACACCTGGCAGGGGTCGTATACGGCCGAGATGACCAAGGGGCAGGACATGGTGAATGTCATGAACGCCCTGAAACCGGACGCGATGGTCAGCCACTGGGAGTTTACCCTCGGGGTGGACCGGGTGAACGAGATTATCGAGAACGATCTCGATTTCCCCTTCCTCGGCGCCAATATTTTCGACAACGAGTGGGACGAGCCGGCCTACGAGCCCTACAAGATGTTCGAGCGCGGCGGCGTGAAAATCGCCGTGATCGGGCAGGCTTTCCCCTATCTGCCGATTGCCAACCCGAAATGGATGTTCCCCGGCCTGTCCTTCGGTATCCGCGAGGAGCGCATGGCCGAGGTGGTGCAGGAGGTGCGCGACAACGGGGCCGAACTGGTGGTTCTGCTGTCGCACAACGGCTTTGACGTGGATCGCAAGATGGCGGGGCGGATCGACGGTATCGATGTGATCCTGACCGGCCACACCCACGACGCCCTGCCCGAGCCGGTGATGGTGGGCAGCACGATGCTGATCGCCTCCGGCTCCAATGGCAAGTTTGTCACCCGCCTCGATCTGGATGTGCGTGACGGTGAAGTGAAGGGCTTTGCCCACAAGCTGATCCCGATCTTCTCGGACGTGATTGCGCCGGACCGCGATATAGCGGCGCTGATCGACGCGCAGCGCAAGCCGTATGAATCGGAGCTAAGCGAGGTTCTGGGCTATACCGACAGCACGCTTTACCGCCGTGGCAACTTCAACGGCACATGGGACGATCTGATTTGTAATGCGCTGATCGACGAGCGCGAGGCGGATATTGCCCTCAGCCCCGGTTTCCGCTGGGGGCCGAGCCTGGTACCGGGCGATGCGATCACCCGCGAGCATCTGTTCAACGCCACGGCCATGTCCTATCCGAACGCCTATCGCAACGAGATGACCGGCGAGTTGATCAAGACCATCATGGAAGATGTGGCCGACAACCTGTTCAACCCCGATCCCTACTATCAGCAGGGCGGCGATATGGTGCGGATGGGCGGCATGGGCTATTCTATCGACGTTTCGAAGAAACAGGGCGACCGGATCACCAACATGACCCTGCTGAAAACCGGCGAGGCAATCGATCCGGCAAAAACCTATGTGGTGGCCGGATGGGCCTCGGTCAATGAGGGCACCGAGGGACCGGCGATCTGGGATGTGGTGGAGAGCTATATCAAACGTCAGGGCACGGTTTCGATCGACCCGAACAAGTCGGTGCAGGTCACCGGCGTCTGATCCCGCTGCCCCCGAAAGGGGGCGACAACCGGAGGAGCGCATGGACGACAGCGAAGGACACTCGAGGCGGCGATTTCTGGCCGCGGGTCTGGCTGCCGGCGGCGCGCTCGCATCAGCGCCGCTGGCCAAGGCAGCCAGCGGCGATCCGGCCATTCTGGAGGTGCAACCCTGGGCCAACGAGCTGGGCGACGGCGTGGATGCGAGTGGTTACGGCCTGCCCTCCCCGTTCGAGGCGAAGGTCCAGCGGCGCAATGTGCCGTGGCTGACGGCGGATACGACAACCTCGATCAATTTCACGCCGCTGCATGCGCTCGACGGAATTATCACGCCCAACGGCGTGTGTTTCGAGCGCCACCACAGCGGCGTGGCACGGGTCGATCCGGCCGATTACCGGCTGATGGTGCATGGTCTGGTGGAGCGGCCGTTGGTGTTCACGCTTCAGGATCTGATGCGGTTTCCGCGCCATAACAAGATATATTTTCTGGAATGCACGGCGAATTCCGGCATGGAGGTGCGCAGCGCGCAATTGAACGGCGTGCAGTATACGCACGGCATGGTCCACAACGTCATGTATACCGGCGTGCTGCTGAAGGATATTCTGGCCGAGGCCGGCGTAAAAACCGAAGGCAAGTGGTTGCTGGCCGAGGGGGCGGATGCGGCGGCGATGACGCGCTCGATCCCGCTGGAAAAGGTTCTGGACGACTGCATGGTGGCCTTCAAAATGAACGGCGAGGCGCTACGGGCCGAGAACGGCTATCCCGCGCGCCTCGTGGTGCCGGGCTGGGAAGGCAATATGTGGATCAAGTGGCTGCGGCGCCTCGAGGTCGGGGACAAGCCGTGGCACCAGCGCGAGGAGACCTCGAAATACACGGACCTGATGCCGGACGGCTCCGCGCGGCGGTTCACATGGGAAATGGACGCGAAATCGGTGATTACCAGCCCCTCGCCGCAGGCGCCGATCCTGCACGGCAAGGGGCATACGGTGATCAGCGGGCTGGCGTGGTCCGGTCGCGGCACGATCCCGCGGGTGGATGTGACGCTGGACGGAGGGATCAACTGGCACAAGGCGCGCATCGACGGGCCGAGCCTCGACTATGCGCTGCACCGGTTCTATTTCGAGTTCGACTGGGACGGCAGCCCCCTGCTGCTGCAATCGCGGGCGCATGATTCCACCGGATATGTGCAGCCGACGAAAGATGCGCTCAGGGCCATTCGCGGCACCGGCTCCACCTATCACAACAACGGGATCCAGACATGGGCCGTCAATGGCGACGGGGAGGTGCTGAATGTCGAGGTTTCTTGAGGTCGCGCTGGTGGCGTCCCTGCTCGCGGGCGGGGTGTTCGCGCAAACGCTGGGCATCGGGCGCGAGGCGACCGGAGACGAGATCGCGGCGTGGAATATCGACGTGCGCCCCGACGGGCTGGGATTGCCCGAAGGCTCCGGCAATGTTCTGGACGGCGAGGAACTGTTTACCGAGAGCTGCGCGGTCTGCCACGGCGATTTCGGCGAGGGTGTCGGGCGCTATCCGGCGCTGGCGGGCGGGTTTGGTACGCTCGCGGATGACCGGCCGGTCAAAACGGTCGGGTCGTATTGGCCCTATCTTTCGACCGCGTGGGATTTCATCCACCGCGCCATGCCTTACGGCGACGCGCAGACGCTTTCGGACGACGATGTCTATGCAATTCTGGCCTATATTCTTTATCTCAACGACATTGTGGATGACGAGGAATTTGTCCTCTCGCGCGAGAATTTCACCGATATTGTCATGCCGAATGCGGAGAATTTCTTTTTCGATGATCGGGCCGAGACGGAAATTCCGGTATTCAACGACGATTGCATGGAAAACTGCAAGGACAGCGTGGAGATCACTGCCCGCGCCTCGCCGGATCTGACGCCGGAAGAGTAGTCAGCCGAGCGCCCGCTGCGCCGCCAGCCGTTCCATGACGCCCGCGATTTCCGCGACGCCCCAATGGGCGGCGGAACGGGGGAGCCAGATTTCATAACCGTTATTGATCGGGGTAACGATGCCGGCCAGCCGGGCGATTTCCGTGCGCGCGACGTCGGTTGTGGCGAGGGTTTCCACGTCCAGCGGGGTCAGGCGGGCCATGGCGGCATTGGCGTCGTTTCCGCTCAGATGCAGCACTGCGAAGGCGTCGCTCTGATCGGTGACGGCGGCGGTTCCGTTCAGGGCGGTTGCGAGGGTGGCGGGGTCGAAATCCCCCTTGGCGAGCCATTGGCCGGGGGCGCTCCAGAGCAGGGTCACGGATTTCAGCGTGCGGGTTTTGCCGGTTTTCGGCAGGCCGGCCTTCCACAGTTTTTTCAGCGCATCGGCGACGGGAATCCCCTGCCCTTTGAAGGGGGCAATGGTGGCGATGGCGGCGGGTTGTGCCAGCGACAGGTCAACCGCGCCGAAGGATTTCGGCAGGCCGTAAACGGGGGCGCGGGCGAAGAGGTCGGGATCAGTCACGGGCTTTGCCTCCGGTCGGGTCGTAAAACGGCAGCGGCACGATCTTGCAACGGGTATCGACATGACGCAGCAGGTCCACGGCGCGGATGGTCTGGCCCATGCGGGCATGGCCGCCCTTGATGAGGGCCATCGCGATCATGTGGCCGAGGGTGGGCGAGAATACCGTGGAGCTGACGTGGCCCTGCATGTTTTCGCGCAACGGGTCGTCGCCCTCGTTGAAGATCAGGGCGCCGCCGAGGATTTGTTTGACGGGGCCGGTCGGCTCCAGCCCGACCAGTTGCGGGCGGTTCGGGTCGAGGAGCGCGGGGCGCTGGCTGGCGACCTTGCCGATAAAATCCTTTTTGGTGGAGAGCATGGCGGCGAGGCCGAGGTCGGCGGCGGTGGTGCGCCCGTCCATCTCGGCGTGGGTCAGGAAACCTTTTTCGACGCGCAGGGCGTTGAGGGCCTCCAGCCCGTAAGCGCCGCCGCCCAGCGTTTCGGCCCGTTTGACCAACGCGCGCATCAGGGCGTCGCCGTAGCGCGCGGGGAGTGCGAGTTCATAGCCGAGCTCGCCGGAAAACGAGATGCGGAACAGGCGCGCTGTGATATTGGCGATTGTGACCGGCTGGCAGCCCATGAAGGGGAGCGCGGAGATGTCTTCGGCGACCAGACCCGCCAGCAGGTCGCGGGCCTTGGGGCCGGTCACGGCAAATTGCGCCC
>WFTU01000242.1 GCA_015485375.1 Paracoccaceae bacterium
CCAATCGCGCCGTAATCCCGCACATCGACCCAGTCCATCATCTTGCGATGGAAATAGGAGGTCACATCCCTGATCTCCACCGATTCAATCCGCACCACGGAACCGACCGCCCCCGTCAGATCCAGCCCGAAATGCCCGTAAACCGGTTCCGTTCCCCAGACCATATCGACGCCGGTGCGGTTGCCCGACCCGACAATCGCCTTCACGGTATACACCCGCCCGTAGGTATCCATCGTATTGCTTGCCCCGACCTCCATCAGACCCGCCACATGCACCCCGCCGGCCCCGCCGGCCCAGGCCGCAATCCGCGCCGAGGGAAACGCCCCGCTCATCACCTTGATCCGCGCCGAAATCTCGATATATCCCCCCGCAAACACCGGCACCTCGCCCTTGTAGCGCAGGTTCAGCGGGTCACTCACCGTCTGCACTTCCAGACAATCGCCAAAGTCCGGATCCGCCGTCACAATCGCCGCATTCGCCGCCCCGTCATAGCTCGGCGAGGCGGGCGTCCCGTCCGTGCTGGACCAGTCCAGCAACCCGTCCACAAACGCCGGAGGCATCAGGTCAATCCCGTCAGTAACCACCATATTCATAAGCAAAAATCCCCTTTGTGATCCCCACGGCGCCCACACAAAGGATCCCCCCACAGGCGAGGGCGCAGATTCGTAAAATTCTCGAGAAATGCCGCGCAAATTTCCGCGGTAGCCCACAACCTACCACGCAGAAGTTAAGCGCAGGTTAACAAAACCGGAAAAATCACAAAACCCAGCGAAAAGCCCGTTTCAACTCCGCCACCCCGTCGCGTTCATACCAGCGCCCGTGCGCCAGAATAACCCGCTCCGGCCCCCAGTCGATCATCCGCTGCACCGCTTTGCGCAGGGCCGGTTTGCCACGCCTGAAGGTCATCCGCATATCGACCGGCGCCTTGCCGTCAGGGTCCATGACCCCCGCCAGCGGCAATACCGCCCGCAACCAGAAAGGCACCTTGGATTTCTCGAAATTCTCGATCAAATCCGTTAAAATCAACGTCCTGGAGGGTTTGTGAAAGAAAACCACCTCCACATGCGCCGTGCTGCCATGCGCAATCAGCTGGTCGACCTCCTCCGCCCATTCCGGCGGCGGGGTATCGCCCAGTTCCCGATCGAACCTGATGTCCATATGAAACTTCTTCGCCCGCGCCCCGACGTTGGGCGCGGCCCAGGCCAGCGTATCGGCAAACGCCTTCTGCCAGTCGGCAATATAGGCGTAGTGGATCCAGTTCGGCGACACCAGATGCCGAACCCTCCCCAATGCCTCCACCTCGGCCTTCAACCCGTCGCTCAGGGCAATCGGCGAGTGGATGAACAACTCCCCGCCCGCCAGCCGGATCACGGTCATGCGGGTGGGAAAGGGAATGCCGTAAAAGCCGATGTGCGGCCCGTCAACGATCCATATATCGTCCCCGACCGGCTTCAGCGTCTCCAGCGGCTCATATCCCGTTGTCATCTCACCCTTTCAAAAACGCCCCTTCTAGCGCCTTTTCGATCAAGTCCACAGTCTCCGGCACGCCGTAAAGCGCGATAAACCCGCCAAACCGCGGCCCTTGCGAGGCCCCGAGCAGCACCTCGTAAATCGCTCCGAACCAGGCCCGCAGCGGCTCGAACCCGTGGTCCTTGCCCACGGCAAAGACCAGCGATTGCAGGGCTTCCGCATCCGCCTCTCCGTCCCGGCCACGCAAGCGCTCCGCCAGATCGGCCAGCGCCGCACGTTCCTGCTCGTTGGGCGCACGATACACCTTCGTCGGCTTCACGAAATCATGGAAGTACCGCACCGCATACCCGGCCGCCGCATCCAGTCCCGGATGGGTCTCCGAGGTCGCCTCGGGCGCATATTTGCGAATGAACCCCCACATCTGCTCCTTGCTCTCGGCACTCGAGGCCGAGGCCAGATTAAGCAGCATCGAAAACGGCACCACCATATCGCTCTCCGGCGGATTGCCGTTGTGGATATGCCAGACCGGATTGTTCAG
>WFTU01000243.1 GCA_015485375.1 Paracoccaceae bacterium
GCCGGCACGGTCACGGTTCAGGTGCCCAAGAGCGCCGGGCATGAGGGCGAACCGTTCTATCCCCAATCGCTGGAGCGCGGTCGCCGCTCGGTGCGCGCGGTGATGCTGGCGGTGGCCGAGATGTACATCAAGGGCGTCTCCACCCGCGAGGCCGAGGCGGTAATGCGCCAGTTCGGCATCGAAAGCCTGTCGTCAAGCCAGGTCAGCCGTGCCACGAAGATGCTGGATGAGGAACTGGAGGCCTGGCGCAATCGCCCCCTCGGGGAGGTCCGCTATCTCTTCCTCGATGCCCGCTACGAGAAGGTGCGCATCGGTGGCGTGGTTCGTGATGCCGCCGTGCTTTCGGCTATCGGTATCGGCCCGGACGCCCGGCGCCGGGTGCTGGGCGTCTCGGTGGCCCTGTCGGAGGCAGAGGTGCACTGGCGCGCCTGCCTGGAAGGCCTGCAGGCGCGTGGCTTGCGCGGGGTGGAATATGTCGTCTCCGACGACCACAGCGGCTTGCGCGCCGCCAGAAGGGCCGTGCTCGGTGGCGCGAAATGGCAGCGCTGCCAGTTCCATCTCGCCCAGAATGCCATCCACCACGCCCCGAATGCCGCCATCCGCAAACGCATCGGCACCGAGCTGCGCGCCGTCTGGAATGCCTCCGACCTGCCCAAGGCCGAGGCCGCCCTGGCGGAGCTGATCGAAGCCTACCGCGATGCAGCCCCGAAGCTGGCCGAATGGCTGGAGGAAAACGTGCCCGAAGGCCTCACCGTCTTTGCCTTGCCCGGCCACCATCGGCGCCGCTTGCGCACATCAAACCCGATCGAGCGCGCCATCCAGCAGGAGCTCAAACGCCGCACCGTCAAGGTCAGGGTCTTTCCAAACGAAGAATCACTGAAACGCCTTGTCAGCGCCGTGCTGGTCGAGATCGACGAACGCTGGGCCGTCGACACGAAGGCCTACATCAAATGGGAATGCCAGGATGCCTGATCACGCCAAATCCGAATTTCCAGACAGCAGGTTGCGTAATCCCAATAACTGTTTTTCACATCAACGCCACCTCAACCTCTGTATGCTGTTTTGCAGCGGTGGGAGGCGTGAAAAACCGGCAAAGGTCGATGGAAGACGAAAATGAAGATTCGGAAAATCAAAGCCTTATAGCGCAAGCTGTTGATTTCCGTAACTTATTGGAATCGCCTAATATTCGGCTCATAACCTGAAGGTCGCAGGTTCAAATCCTGCCCCCGCAACCAAAATATTCAAAAAATACAGCAACTTAAAGGTCTCCTGATTGGGATGAATTTTGCATTCGGTGCTCGTGTCAGCACTGTGTCAACAAAGTCCCGGCGGCGCGTGTCAACGGATGGCGCCGAGTCGCGTCGCACTCTCGGCTTGATCGGGGCGCGCCCGCGAGCCTGATGGTCCCCGACACCACCATGGGAGACCACTCCATGCCCACGACCAACGGCGCCGCGCTCACCGGGTTCGTTGAATGTAAGACCGAGATCGACGCGGCCATCGACCGCATCCGCGCTTCCAGCGACGACCATTTCGTAGCCAGCCCCGAGGACGTCCACCGAGGTCATGTGAGGCCATGTCACGGTGCTTGCTGGCCACGCTGCGCCGCTCAAACAGATCACGGAGGCGATATACTCCGGAGGGAAACGGGAGCAGTGATCGCTATCTAATCGGTAAGTTTTGGTTCTGAAACGGAGAAATGCGCCGTTTGTTCGAGGAATGCTCCGCCCAGGGCTGCGACGGGAGGTCCGATTCGTTATTGCAATCTTCACCTACACATACTATCTTCCTATCGCGCTGGCGGTGTACGCCCCAGCACTCATTTATTTAGGGGCACCCGCGGGTGCCCCATACTTTATGGGTCGAGAGCGTGCTGCAGATCGCCGTTTTTGTAGATGCCGGTTACGTCTATGCGCAGGGTTCCGCGCTGATTGCGGGCCAGAAACAACCGCGGACGTCCGTCGAACTCAACGTAAGAGAGATTCTCGCAAGACTACGCAAGGTAGCGGAGGAAGCCTGCCCTGAAGGCCGCATGCTGCGCACCTACTGGTACGACGGCCTGCTCCGTGGCGGTCGGCCAAACTCTGAGCAGATCGAGGTCGCCAACGCGCCACTGTCGAAGCTGCGGCTCGGCATGGTGAACAGTAAGGGCCAGCAGAAAGGTGTAGATTCGTTGATCGTGACGGATCTGATCGATCTCGCACGCAACCGTGCCATCAGTGATGCGCTTATCGTTTCTGGCGACGAGGACATCCGGATCGGTGTTCAGGTAGCCCAGACTTTCGGAGTCCAGGTTCATCTACTTGGGATAAAGCCCGCTCGCGGCTCTCAATCTCCAGACCTCATCCAAGAAGCCGACACGCATCGGGAGTGGACAGAAGACGATGTGAACGCTTTTCTTGTAGTTCGTTTGCCGGCACCGGCAGCGGGCCAGCCAAGTGCTGTCGCTGCTCCGCAGTCCGAAGCGGCCGTCGGCGTCGGCTCGGAGGCCGAGACCTTGGAAGCCGCTGTTGAAGCTGAAATGGCAGCTGCGATTGCGCAACTTGATGCGACGAAACGCGAATCGGTACGTGCGGCTGTGCAAGCGACACCGGGCAGGGTGCCGCCTGAGCTGGATCGGCCCACGTTGGCTCGTATCCGAAATCGCGTAGGCCGTGACTTGACCGACGCGGAGCGGAAAGAGTACAGGGCCAAGTTCTCCCAGCGTTTGGCCGAGTAACTGATTTCTATCCCGTCGAAAGTCACGACGCCGTCGTCGCGATCCCATCCAGCCGCACCGCAACGCTGGTGACGCCATTCCCGGCCGCCTCCACCGCCACGCCGATGGGAAACCGACCCGTGCCTGGAACATCCACCCGCTTGGCGGTGTTGTCCCACGCGACGCGGGCGCCGACCGTCAGCACCGCCGCGCTGGCCTTCGGCAGCTGGAACACGCCGGTGGTGGAGAGCTCGACCGGGTCGCCCTCGGCTGACGAATAAGCTGCGACACCGAAGATGTTGCCGACGATCAGCGCATCGCCCGAGGCGACGCCGCCTGTGGGCGCCGTTACCGTGATGACCTTCCCGGCCTGAATGTAGTTTTTCATGGATTACAGTCCTTTCGAGGATTGGATGCGGACGACCGAGACGCGGCCCGACGCGCCTGCGATCTGTCGGTTGAGATCTGCAAGCGCGGCGGCCATCTCGCTGTCGGTCGCATAGGTGACGCGCTTGCCGTCATATTCGACGGTGCGGACGCCCCGGTAGCGCGCGGCCATCAGGGCGTCCCGCCAGGCGGTGAGTTGCGCAAGCTCGGCCATCATGCACCCGGGTTCATGTACCAGCCGCGGTGGTCGATGAAGCCGGTGCCGAAATCCAGGATCACCCGGATTTCCACGCCGTCAAGGCTTTGTTGCATAAATCGGGTGATGGGTAGACTTCCCCTTTCCCCGGACGGACTTATCCTACGGCCTCTGTGACAGGTATGCCAAGAGCGGTGTAGCGGTTGAGCACCGCGATGCGGACCTCGATTTCCGCGACCTGCCGGTCGAAGTCCCGCGCCATCAGGCTTTGCCCCATCAGTTTCACACAATGCATCTTGCTCTCGACGCGGCTTCGGCGATGGTACCCGCTCCACCGTCGTCAGATAGCGCGACCGAGGTATCGCGAGGCGTTGACCGCTTCGTTCCGGGCGACGGCCCCCGGGGACGTGGGCTTCCACGGTTTGGCATTCTTTCGCGGGAGTACGACGGCGTGGGCATTCCGTGCGGCAATCGCGTCGTGGCATTTGCGCGTGTCGTAGGCGCCATCTGCGGTCACCGATCCGATGTCCTGGTCGGGCGGGATCTGGTCGAGCAATTCGGGCAGCATGGGGGCGTCGCCGACATTGCTGGTGGTGACCTCGACGGCCCGGACTTCCAGCGTTTCCTCGTCGATCCCGATATGTATCTTGCGCCAGATGCGGCGTTTGGGGCCGCCATGCTTGCGCGCGTTCCACTCGCCCTCCCCCTCGGCCTTGATGCCTGTACTGTCGATCAGAAGGTTCAGCGGCCCCGTTCCACCGCGCCAGGGCAGGCTCACGGTCAGGGTCTTCTGGCGGCGGCTGAGGGTGCTGAAATCCGGCACCGGCCAGTCCAGCCCCAGCAGCCGCAGGAGGCTCTGCGCGAACCCGGTTGTCTGCCTCAGAGGCATGCCAAACAGCACCTTCATCGTCAGGCAGGTCTGGATCGCGGCATCGCTGTAGCGCGGTTGCCGGCCACGTTTTCCCGGTCGGAGGCGGCCTCCAGGTCATCTCGGGATCGAACCAAACCGTCAGCGATCCGCGTCGCTTCAACGCCTCATTGTAGGACGACCAGTTCGTGGTCTTGTACTTCGTAGGGGCCCAACTGCTCATGCCTCCCAGCTATCATGCTGGATTCGTGACGTGAATCCCTCAGAGGGTTTTGTGCAACAAAGCCGTGGA
>WFTU01000244.1 GCA_015485375.1 Paracoccaceae bacterium
ATACGCATTTTTCATGGCCAATGACCCGCAGGCCCGCAAGGTGAAGGACCGGGCGCACGTCGGCGACCCCGGCAAAGGTGCGCCGGCGCGGCGCGAAATGACGCGAAAAGAATGGGAAGCGCTGCCGGACGACGAGCGGATGGTCTGGGAAGATGGGCAGGAGGCAATTCGCGTCCCGCACAAGGACGGATACATCACCGAGCCGGTGAAGATCGTTCCAAAGGGGAGGAAGCCCGCAAAGCCCATGAAGAAGCCGGATGAACGCATCCAGCCCGATCTTCTGGGCGGCAAGCCCAAGACCGAAACCGAAATGGCGGACGAAGAACGCACCCGGCGCGCCTGGGGGAGGCTGCGCGGCATGATCGAGGGCGACCGCGTTGCCGATGTGGACGAGCGCATTGGGGAATACGACATTCTTGGGAACTCGGATCAATCCATCGCTGTCCGCCATGTTTCTGAAGGTGCGCCTGGGGGCAAGGTTGAGATCGTGAACGTCACGAGCGCCGACCAGGCAATTCGCGACATTGGGCGGATCGTTCGCGCCAAAGCACCAACTCCGAAAACTGGAGATGGAGAGAAAAAAGCCGCGGCCAAACCGGCGAAGGCACTCCCCGCCAAGCCTGCGAAAGACCGGACGGAAGCGCAGGACCGCAAATCGCTGCGCAAAGGCGACCTTGTTCCCTTCGGGGATTTCAAGGTTGGCGTGGCGCCGTCGAAAACCCACCCGAAAACCGGAAAGGTCACCGAACACAAGGCTTTCGTCGTGCCGGATGGCGGTAAGGGGCAAATGAAGATCGCGACCAGCCGGTCGCTCAAAGGCGCTGTTGACGCTGCGATTGCCGCGGCCAAGATCCTGTCGGATAATCCGAATATCGTGGACCTCCTCAAAAAATTCGGCAGCCGCCCGTTGTCGCGCCGCGGTGACGCGATCATCGCGACGAAAGCGGATTCCGCGAAAGACCTCATGGAAAAGATGACCGAGAACGGAAGCGCCGTTCGCATCGGCGACAAGACGTTCGGTGTCGTTTTCGACGTGACAGCACGCGATGTTCACGGTGAAATTTCGCTGAACCCGTCTTGGGCGTTCAGAGCAGAGGGCGGGACGTATGGGGCGTCCGAGCAAACATCCATCGGCCTTTCGCAAGGCGGCGTCACGGCAAGCGTGCCGGATGATGCCATTCGCGACGTGGAGCGTGCGCTCAAGGCGTTGCCCGACACCCGCACGAAGATGACCAAGGCCGAATGGGAGGCGATCCCCGAGGACTACAGGCATATCCGCGAGGACGGCACTCACACGCGCATGATCCTCGACGACGATGGCGTGACCAAATCCGTCCCGGTCGAGATCACCGACCTGCCGAGCGCGAAGGAAATCGCCAAGGAGGCACGCAAGGCCGACCGCAGCCCGACCGATGCGCAAAAAGAAGCCGAGAACTACAAGAAGGGCCACATCAAGTGGAACGGCCTCGAAATTTCGATCGAGAACGCCAAGGGATCGACGCGCAGCGGCAAGGACGCGAACGGCAACACCTGGTCGGTCAAGATGCCGGCCCACTACGGCTATATCAAGCGCACCAAGGGCGCGGACGGCGACCATGTTGACGTTTACATGGGCGAACATCCGGAATCGGAAAAGGTATTCGCGATCAACCAGTATGACGCCGAAACCGGGAAATTCGACGAGCACAAGATCATGCTCGGCTTCCAGTCGTGGCCGGATGCGCGCGCGGCATATGACGCAGCCTTCAACGACGGGAAAGGCCCGGATCGGCGCAAGAAACACGTTATTTTGACCGTGGGCGGGTTCAAGAACTGGCTTGAACATGGGGATACATCAAAGCCAATGACGGCCGCCTGGGCGGAAAACAACAAGACGACGGGCGCGGCGCGTGCCTCAACCACAAAAGGCCCGCGCGTCATCGTCAATGAGGTGGGGGAAGATGGCCTGACAGATGCCGAGCGTCAGGCCGGCAAGCCCCCGCTTTCGCGCAAGGATACCGACCGCAGCACCGAGACGGGCCCGTTTGGGCCGATCCTTAGAGGATATGAAGGCGACTGGCGCGCCGCTGCGCTGGAGCTGGAGAGGAGGCAGAGCGGCGAGGCCGTCGGCGCCCTCTCGCACCCGGAAATCAAGGAGCCGATTGCCCTTGTGTGGGGCGAGGAAGGGACAAACAAACATGATGGCTTCGGCCTCTCCAAGATCCTCGCATGGCACCCGGAAGTGCTCGACGATCTACAGGGAAGGCTGTCCGCCGCAACTGTGACCGAAAGGACGGATCGCTCTGTCCAGCTTCGAAGCGATCGCGACAACATCGGCATCCGGTTGAAGTTCGACGGCGCAGAAAAGGTCTGGCTTCTCACGGCTTTTGAGAGGGGGCGCCGTCGCGCGGAACGGTCGTCAGCGCGGCTCCGCGATCTCTGGTCAGACTCGACTTCCTCTGACCCGACGGCACCGACCGAAGATAGTCGCAGCGACAAAAAAAATCAAGGCACCAAGCCCTTGTTCGAGGGAAAGCGCGCAGACGATACGTCGATCCTGTCCATCGAGGAGCAGGACGAACTGGCCGCCCTTCGCAACCAGTTCCGCGACAAGATCAGGAACCAACTCAACTCGGGCCTCGATCCCGAACTGGTGGCGATCGGCGCCAAGATGGCGCGGATCTACATCAAGGCCGGCGCACGCCGCTTCAAAGACCTGTTGCGGTCCATGATGGAGGATCTTGGCCTCACCTTCGAGCAGGCGCAGCCCTATGCGCGCAACGCCTACAACCAGGTGCGTGACGACATGGACCTGAGCGGCGAGAACATCGACGGCATGGACGATGCCCGCGCCGTGCTGGACGCCGTGAAGGAGATCAAGAAACAGGCATCTTCGGTTGAAAACTTGGAAAAAGCGCCCACATCTGATAAGGGTGCCAAGGCGCAAAACGAGGACGTGTCGAATGATCAGCGAACTGATGTTGGCGATGGTGGACCAAGCGCCGAAGAAGGCCGCAAGGATAGCCAACCAGGGCAAGGGCAAACTGGAGAAATACGTCAAGAAACTGGCGATCGAAGCGGAGAAGGAAGTCGATCTCCAGAACGTGCCGGCAAACGACCCGAACCGCGAACGGATGGTGAGGGAGATCGCGTTTCAGAACGCGCTCGCCGAGGCGACCACCGAGTAGCCGCCAAGAACCACGTCATCAAGCCCGGTGAATTGCAGGTCAAGGCTGGCGCCAAGACCCGCGCCCGCAATTCCGTTGCCGCAATCCGCGTATTGCGCGAACTCGAAGCCTCTGGCCTCGACGCGAACGAGGAACAGCGCCAAGCGCTTGCCCTATATGGCGGCGCCGGAACGCTCGCCGGCGCCCTGCCGCGCTCGGATGGCTCTTTCCTCTACCCGGACATTGCCAAGGAACTCGCAGAGCTTCTGACCGACGAGGAAATGGCAACGCTCTCCAAGACCTCGCAATATGCGTTCTACACCGCTGAACCCGCGCTGCGCGCCATGTGGCACACGGCAGAGCGCCTTGGCATCGCCGGTGACCCGAAGGTGTTTGAGCCGGGCATGGGCATCGGTGGCTTTGCAGGGACGATTCCGGCCGACATCAAGGGCGCCAAGTATACCGGCATTGAACTCGACCACATCACCGCCAAGATCGCCGCGAAACTCTATCCTGGGTATTCGATCAAGCAGGGGGATTTCATCGAGGCGAAGCCGCCGCGCGATTTCTACGACCTCGTGATCGGCAACCCGCCATTTGCCGGCACCAAGATCCAGTCCGACCCGGATTACCCGCAGCGCTTCATGCTGCACGACTATTTTTTCGCCAAATCGTTGGA
>WFTU01000245.1 GCA_015485375.1 Paracoccaceae bacterium
CCCGTGCCGGCATCGCCGTGGAATCGGCATTCCAGTAGAGCAGATCGAAGGGGAACGGCTCTTTCCCCAGCATGTAATTGTTGACCACATAGGACCAGATCAGGTCGTTGGAGCGCAGCATGTTGAAGGCGCTGGCCATGGTTTGCGCGGGCAGATAGCCCTGCTCCATCAGGTCATCGACCATGGCGATGGTCTGGTCGTCCACCATCACCTGCAACTCGCCGCCGTCCTCGAAATCCAGCAGGGCGGTGAAGAAGGTGGCCGAGGCGACGCGCTTGTCCTTCGCCTTGTCCATCTTCGCCAGAATCGTGCCGGTCAGCGTGCCGCCGATGCAATAGCTGGCAAGATTCACCTGTTTCTGGCCGGTTTCCTTCAGCACCACGTCGATGGCGTCCGAAACCCCCTGCATGTAACTGCCCCAGGTCTCGTCCTTTTGCGCCGCGTCGGGATTGACCCAACTGATGATGAAAACGGTGTAGCCCTGCTCCACCAGCCATTTCATCATGGATTTCTTCGGGTTCAGATCCAGCACATAGTATTTGTTGATCCACGGCGGGATCATCAGCAGCGGCTTCGCATGCACCTGTTCGGTCTTGGGCGCATACTGGATCAGTTGCAGGATATTGTTCTGCCAGATCACCGCCCCTTCGGTCAGCGCCATGTCGCGCCCGACCTCGAAGGCATCCATGTCGGTCTGCCGGATCAGCAGCTTGCCCTTGCCGCGTTCGATATCCTCCAGCATCATCCTGAACCCGCGCACGAGGTTCTCGCCCTTTTCCGCAAAGGTGGTCTCCAGCACTTCGGGGTTGAGAGCGGCGAAATTGGCGGGGTTCATGGCCTCGACCAGATTGCGGGCATAAAAGGCCGCCTTCTTGCGGTCCTTCGGGTCCATCGGGGCAGCCGCCACGGCGTCCTGCACATATTCCGAGGCCAGCAGATAGGATTGCTTGATATATTCGAACAGCGCGTTTTCCGACCAGTCCTTGTAGGCAAAGCGTTTGCTTTCCTTGGGCAGCTCCGGCATCTCGACGGTTTCGGCGGCCTCCTCGCCACCCATCCATTTCAGCATGGCGTGCTGCCAGATGGTGTTTTGCGCCTGCCAGTATTCGATCGTCGATTCCGCCAGTTTCTGCGGATCGGACCAGAGCGCGGCCATCAGTTCGGCAAAAGGCTGCGTGGTGGCGAGCGGATCGGGGCTGGCGGGCGGGTGTTCCTTGACCTCGCCTTCCAGAAACTCCTGCCAGATTTTCTGGCTCATTTCCGTGACCTTCAGCATATTTTCGGCAAACTCCTGCCCTTCGGCCGCGAGTTTTTCAAACTCCGCATCAACTTGCGACGAATTATCCGACATTTGCGCTTTCCCTGCTGTTTGCCTTGCCTGCATATGCCTGCAAGGGTAACTATGCCCCAAACGACACCGGATTTCCAAGACTCCCGCACCAAAGGCGCAAATGAATTTTTTTCGTGACATTTTCGACAATCCCCGCCGCACGTCGGGCGCCCTTGCGCTGGTGCTGCTGGCGGGGGCTTGCGGCTTGCCGCCGGAGGTCGAACAATTCGCCAACGCGCGCGCGGAACGGGTGGTTTCGCTGGGCTATCCGGCGCTGCTTCCGGCCTCCTATTTCGATACGCCGGTGATCGTTTCCCGCGACACCTCCGATATGGTTGCCCGTGTCGCCGCGCTGCGCCGCCGGATGGTCGCGCTGACCGGTCCGGTCATCCCGCCCGCCGACATGGCCCGCCTGCAGGCGGCGCTGGCGCGGCATTAGCCCTGTAAAAACCCGCGCGAGCGCTTTATAAACCCGAAAACCGTCCAACACAGGCCAGCCCGATGACCGAAGAATTTTACCGTATCAAACGCCTTCCGCCCTATGTCTTTGCCGAGGTCAACCGCCTCAAAGCGCAGTATCGGGCCGAGGGGATGGATATTATCGACTTCGGCATGGGCAATCCGGATATGGATACGCCGAAGCATATCGTGGACAAGCTGATCGAGACGGTGCAGAAACCGCGCACGCACCGCTATTCCGCCTCCAAGGGCATCCCGGGGCTGCGAAAGGCGCAGGCCGGATATTACGCACGGCGGTTCAACGTGGAACTGGACCCCGAGACCGAGGTGATCGCAACGCTGGGGTCCAAGGAAGGCCTTGCCAACCTTGCCATGGCCATCACCGCGCCGGGCGACGTGATGCTGGTGCCGAACCCGAGCTACCCGATCCACCCCTACGGTTTCATGATTGCCGGCGGCACGCTGCGCAACATCCAGACCCTGCACAACGGGCGCTTCGACCCCGAGGAGTACATGCGCCAGCTTGATCGTGCTGTGAAACATTCGGTGCCAAAACCGGTGGCGATCGTGGTTTCCTTCCCGTCCAATCCGACGGCACAACTCTGCGATCTGGACTTCTACGAGGAACTGGTGGCCTTCGCCAAGAAACACGAAATCTGGCTGCTGTCCGATCTGGCCTATGCCGAGATATATTTCGACGACAACCCGCCGCCCTCTCTGCTGCAGGTCAAGGGGGCGAAGGATATCGCGGTCGAATTCACCTCGCTGTCCAAGACCTTCTCCATGCCCGGCTGGCGCATGGGGTTCGCGGTCGGGAACCAGCGGCTGATCGGGGCGCTCACAAGGATCAAGTCCTATCTGGATTATGGCGCCTTCACGCCGGTGCAGGTGGCGGCCGCCGCCGCGCTCAACGGGCCGACCGATTGTATCGGGGAAATCCGCAACACCTACAAATCGCGGCGTGATGTGTTGGTGGAAAGCATGGGGCGCTCCGGTTTCGACATTCCGCCGCCACCCGCGACGATGTTTGCGTGGGCACCGGTGCCGGAGCCTTTCAAGGAACTCGGTTCCATGGCGTTTTCGAAAATCCTTTTGCAGGAGGCCGAAGTGGCCGTGGCGCCCGGTATCGGCTTTGGCGAATATGGCGAGGGCTATGTGCGCCTCGGCCTTGTGGAAAACGAACAACGCATCCGGCAGGCGGCGCGCAACGTGCGCCATGTAATGGAGAATGCCTCCGATCTGGTGGCGAAATACAAGGATACCAACGGTGGCTGAGGAATGGGAC
>WFTU01000246.1 GCA_015485375.1 Paracoccaceae bacterium
ACGCATATTTGCGGCAGGGATTTGGGCCCGCCCTGCCTCCGCTCCACCGGATTTTCGTCTTGTTCGCGACGGTGTTCAGCGGTATGCATAGCCAAACCGCATCAAGGGAGTCTCTTCCATGTCCAGCACACCCCCCATCGTGACTATTTTTGGCGGCTCCGGCTTTGTGGGCCGCTATATCGCAAACCGTATGGCACGGCAGGGCTGGCGTGTGCGGGTCGCCGTGCGCCGCCCGAACGAGGCGTTGTTCGTGCGCACTTACGGCGTCGTCGGGCAGGTAGAGCCGATCCTTGCCAATGTGCGGGACCGTGCCTCGGTCAAGCGCGCGATTGACGGCGCCGATGCTGTCGTTGATTGCGTCGGGATCCTGCAGGAAACCAGCCGCCAGAAATTCAATGCCATCCATTCGGAGGCCGCCGGTCGTATCGCCAGCGTTGCCGCGGCGGCGGGTGTGAAGCGTCTCGTGCACATCTCCGCCATCGGTGCGGATGAAAACAGCGAGAGCGCCTATGCCCGCAGCAAGGCCAAGGGCGAGGACGCCGTGCGTCATGCCTTCCCCGATGCGGTGATCCTGCGCCCCTCCGTTGTTTTCGGAACCGAGGACCGTTTCTTCAACCGTTTTGCCGCCATCGCCCGCATGACCCGCATCGTGCCGCTCGTCGGGGCGGATTCGAGGTTCCAGCCGGTTTATGTCGACGATGTCGCCGCCGCTGCCGAGCGCGCGCTCACAAGCGATGTGCCGGCCGGCATCTATGAACTCGGCGGGCCCGAGGTCGAAACCCTTCGCGATCTGGCCAAGCGCATGTTGCGTGTTATCGAGCGCAAGGCACTCGTTATCAATCTGCCTGTCTGGTATGCCCGCATTTGGGGATGGGCCTTCGACATGGCTTCCAAAATGACCGGCGGCCTGATGCCCGCCATGATCACCCGGGATCAGGTGAAGCTGCTGCAATACGACAATGTCGTTGCAAAGGACGCCAAAGGGTTTGCCGATCTGGGGATCGAACCCACGGCGATGGATGCCATTCTGGAGGACTACCTCTATGCGTTCCGTCCGGGCGGCCAGTATACCGAAATCGTTGATTCCGCGCAGAACCTGAAGGCCTGATTCCCGCCGTTTGATTCGGGCCTGCTGTCTCGTTACAGGTATGTGTGCTGCATATAGGTAAGCATACGATACCTAATGCGACATTTTTTCCGGCAATTTCCCAACAAAACTATACCAAAACCCATATTAGGTAAGTAGCACTGTCTTTTATGTAGGGTTTTCCCAAGTTATCAACGGGTTTCTGACTGGATTGGGATGGGAGAAACCCGAATGGCGCAGCAGCCGATGTTGAAATTTGTGGATGTTACGCGGGACATGCCCGAAAAACGCTCGCCGGACGAGCGGCGCGCGGACTATCACGAAATCTACGCCGAATTCATCGCCGCCAAGGCCGAGGAACAGGCCAGCCGGTGTTCGCAATGCGGCGTCCCCTACTGCCAGTCCCATTGCCCGTTGCACAACAACATCCCCGATTGGCTGCGCCTGACCGCGACCGGTCGTCTGGAAGAGGCTTACCAGCTTAGCCAGGCCACCAACACTTTTCCCGAAATCTGCGGCCGCATCTGCCCGCAGGACCGCCTGTGCGAAGGCAACTGCGTGATCGAGCAGGCCGGTTTCGAGACCGTGACCATCGGTGCCGTGGAAAAATACATCACCGACACCGCATGGGAAAACGGCTGGGTCAAACCCGCGGTCCCGTTCGAGGAGATCGACAAAAGCATCGGCATCATCGGCGCCGGACCGGGCGGCCTTGCCGCTGCCGACCGTCTGCGCCGCCTTGGCTTCAAAGTCACCGTTTACGACCGCAACGACCGCGCGGGCGGCTTGCTGACCTATGGCATCCCCGGCTTCAAACTGGAAAAAGACGTGGTCATGCGCCGCGTCGACCAGCTGACCGAAAGCGGGATCGAGATCATCAACAATTGCGCCGTGGGCGAGGATATTTCCTTCGCCGACCTGCGCAAGAAACACGACGCCGTTCTGATCGCCACCGGCGTTTACAAGTCGCGTGACCTCGGCGGACCGGGTGCGGGGCTTGGCGGCATCGTCAAGGCGCTCGACTATCTGACCGCCAGCAACCACCTGAATTTCGGGGACGACGTGCCGGAAATCGACAGCGGAGAGCTGGACGCCAAGGGCAAGAACGTGGTCGTTATCGGCGGTGGCGACACCGCCATGGACTGCGTGCGCACCGCCGTCCGGCAGGGTGCGAAATCGGTCAAATGCCTCTATCGCCGCGACCGCGCCAACATGCCGGGCTCCGTGCGCGAAACACAGAATGCCGAGGAAGAAGGCGTCGAATTCGTCTGGCTCGCCGCGCCGAAAGGCTTCACGGGCGACGAAACCGTTTCCGGCGTCATCGTGCAGAAAATGCGTCTAGGGGCCGCCGACGCCTCCGGACGCCAGTCGCCCGAGCCGATCGAGGGGGCCGAATACACCGAACCCGCCGATCTGGTCATCAAGGCGCTGGGCTTCGAGCCCGAGGAACTCCCGACGCTCTGGAACACGCCGGAACTGGAAGTGACCCGCTGGGGCACGATCAAGGCCGACTTCACAACATATGAAACCAGCATCGAGGGCGTCTATGCCGCCGGCGATATCGTGCGCGGCGCCAGCCTCGTTGTCTGGGCGATCCACGACGGGCGCGAGGCCGCCGACCGTATCGCCGCCTATCTG
>WFTU01000247.1 GCA_015485375.1 Paracoccaceae bacterium
CCCCGGTAAATTCCATATATGTCTGCGTCTGCGGGTCGAGGATGCGCATGATCCCCTCGGTCGGGCGCAAAATCCGGATCAGGCGTACACCGCCCTGATCGAATTCCAGCCGCATATCGGTGCCGGATTTGGCTATCAACCCTGTCATTTCCGTCTGGTCGGGAAGCACCTGCACCGCGGTTGCGGTGAAGGGCGGCGTCGCGGCCGTGCCCTGGGCAATGGCGCCTCCGGCCATGCCGAACTGAAGCGCGGTGATAGCGGCAGCCACGATAGGAAAAACAGTATTGCGCATAAGCCCGGCTCCTTGAATTCTGTATGCCGCCCGCCCCGGCAAGGGGGCGGGCAGTTTGTTTGTTGCGCGATCTACTCGCTGGCAGCCGGAGCAGCGGCTGTCGGAGCCGTCATCGGCATCTGGCCTTCCTGCATCGGCATCGGAACCAGCAAGCCGTCCGGGCCAACCATCATCGGGATCGGCTGGCCATCCGGGCCCATCATCATCAGCGGAGCTGCCGGAGCGCCGTAACCGTTGTAGCCATTGCCGTAGCCATAGCCGTAACCGTTACCGTAGCCGGAGCCTTCGCCCTGACCGCGAGCGGAAGTTTCGGTGTTGCCCGAGAAGCTCATGTTGAAGGCGCCGTTACCGTTGCCAAGGCCGTCACCGTTGAACGGACCCCAGTTGTTGCCCCAACCGTTGTTGCCGCCGAACGGACCCCAGTTGTTGCCGCCCCAACCGTTGTTGCCACCCCAGGGTGTCCAGTTGTTGCCCCAACCATTGTTGCCGCCCCAGGGCGCCCAGTTGTTGCCCCAGCCATTGTTGCCGCCCCAGGGGGCCCAACCGCCGTTGTTATAAACCGGTGCGCCGTAGCCATAGCCGGGCGCCGGAGCCGGACCGTAGTACTGTGCACTTGCTTCAACGGCTGCGATGCTGCCGATACCCAGAGCCAGAGCGGCTGTCAAAATTGTCTTACGCATGCGTAATCTCCTTAGTTTTCGTCCCGTTTAGGTTTGATGCCTGGCATTGGGACAAATGCCGGCATCCATTCGGTTTACGTCCAGCGCGGACGCATTTTCGCATTCGGCTTCATCAGAAACCGAACGGGAAACTCGTGAAGGACGGAAAGCCGCCCCCCGGAAAAAATCCTCCGTATCCGTAAGGCGCATTCCCGCCATAGCCATAGGGGCTGGCGCCATATCCGTAAGGCTGCCCCCCGCCGTAGCCATAAGACGGCGCGCCGCCCGCAAAGGGGACGCCGCCGTAGCCGTAGGGCAACCCGCCAAGGCCGTAGGGATTGCCACCATAACCTCCAAAAGGATTGAACGGTTGGGTGCCGTAAGGCGCGGCCCCGTAAGGCTGGGCCATCGGCACTGGTGCAACGGCAGTCGGCGCCGTGACCGGCGCAACAGGCGCGCTGTAGGCCGGAGCCGGCACCGGCGCATAGACACCCGAGGCGGAAAGCTGTTGATCCAGATCGGCCGGCGCGTATTTGCTCGGCGCAACCTCGACCGGCGCTCCTGTCCATGGTTGCGACGGCGCAAGCGAATCCAGATAGGTGGCCGGCGCGGTCGGCGCCCCCGCCCCTGCAGAGGGGTTCCACAGGTTGCCGCTCTGGGCGAACGCCGCAGCAGGCCACAGAACGGCTATTGCCGCGAGCGCCTTCAAACCTGTCATATGCCTGTTCCGGGGTGTCATTTCGTTAATAATTCCTTGATCCTAACGCGAGTAGGGCTGGTAGGGAGTGTAGCCATAAGGCGTTCCATAAGCGGGTGCGACCTGACGGCCATAGCCGCCCTGCGGCCCGTTCATCGGCCAGAAGCCCGACCCGAACGGCACCCCCCAGTTCCCCCAGGCCGGAGCCGGGTAGGGTTGCGGGCGATAGTAATTGGGTGGTGGCGCTACGCGGCGCGTTTGCGGCGCCTCGGCCGGAGAAGGTTGTTGCGGAGCCGGAACATAACCGGGGAAATACCCCGGGCTGACGCCGGCGCCATAGGCGGGGCGTGCTGTATTCCACCCCTGCCCTTGTGTTTGACCGCTGGCCGCACCACCAAAACCGACGCCACCCTGCATCTGGCCGGAGCCCTGCATCGAGGCTGCATTGTTGCCCTGCGCATTCCCCTGTCCTTGCGCCAGCGGCGCGGTGTTGCCCGGTGGTGCAACCTGCATCCAGTAAGGCAGCTGCTGCGCACTCTGCATCCACGCGGGCTGCGCAAACGGCTCCGGCGCGGGGGCCTGTGTTTCGGTTACAGGTGCCGACGCAACGGGTGCTACGGGCATGACCGGCGCGCTTGACTGATAGGGGCCGGGCGGTGGCATCAATGCACCGCTCTGGGCGCTGGCCGCGCTCCCCAGCAAAAGGGCCGAGACTGTGAGGGTCGCAACAGTTGCAAATGATTTACGCATGATCGGCCTCCCTATTTCTGTTCGTCGTTGAGGTTGGTGTTGATACGGATCCCGCGTCGCCCCTTGCCCTTGCGGGTCTTGGGCGCCGGTTTCGGAGCAGCTTCCGCAGGCTTGGGCGCCGCAGGTTTGCTCTTCGGCTTCGCTGCGGACTTGGCCGCCGGTTTCGCCTTCGGCTTCGCGGCGGGCTTGACTTTCGGCTTGGCCTTGGGCTTTGCCGCAGGCTTGGCTTTCGGTTTTGCTTTGGTTTTCGTCGCAGCCTTTACCGGCTCCGCCTTCACCGGCGCAGGTGCGGTCTCGGCCGGTTTGACAACCGCCGGAGCCGGAGCTTTGGCGCGCCGCGTTGTGAACCAGCCGCGCACCCGGCCGATGGTTCCGGTAACAACCGCTACCACCCCAAACACCAGCACTTCGCCGATCATCAGCAGCGTGTCACCGATCCCCGACAGCAGGTTCTTGGTCTTGCTGCGCGAACGGCGGGGAGCGGCGGCACTAGCAGCAGCACCTCCGTCAGCGTCCTGAATATTACAGGATTCACACAGTGCCTTGCGGAAACTCATGCAGCCCAGCGGAATAACGATCAGCGTCAGCAGCGTCGAGACCATGCCTCCGAACATCAGCGAGATAGCCATTCCCTGAAAAATCGGATCGCTCAGGATGACCGAGGATCCCACCATCAACGCCAGCGCCGTGATCAGGATCGGGCGGGTACGGGTGCAGCAGGCGCTCACAACCGCGTCCTTGACATCCATCCCCTGTTCGACCGCCTGACGCGAGAAATCCACCAGCAGGATCGAGTTTCGCACGATAATCCCCGCCAGCGCGATAAACCCGATCATCGAGGTCGCGGTGAACGACGCGCCCAGCAGCCAGTGCCCCGGCACAATCCCGATCAGGGTCAGCGGGATCGGTGCCATAACGATGGCCGGAATGGTGAAGTTTCCGAACTCCCAGACCACCAGAATATAGATCAGCACCAGCGCAATCGAGAACGCTATCCCCATGTCGCGGAAGGTCTCGTATGTCACGGTCCATTCGCCGGTCCACTCCAGCGAGGACCGCAGGCTGTCCTCGGGCGGGCCGGTAAAGTTCGTATCCACCCGCACCCCGTCCGGTGCCACATAGTTGTCGAGCAGTCCCTCGATCTCCAGAATTCCGTATATCGGCGCGCCCAGACGGCCGGTAACCTCGCCGGTCACATATTCCACGGCACGCAGGTCTTTGTGGTAAACGATGTCGTCCATCTGGAAAGGCTCGAAATAACCCAGTTCGGTCAGCGGGATCATCGTGCCGTTCGACGTGGGCACCGGAAGCTGGCCAAGCCGGCCGAAGTCGCTGCGCAGCGCCAGCGGCATCTGCAGGATGATAAAGCGCGGCTCCAGCGAGCGTTCCATCTTGCCGTCACCCAGCGTGTAGCCACCCATGGCCATTTCCAGCTGCCGGTTGATATCCTCCACCGACACCCCGCGGCGCGAGGCCTTTTCGCGGTTGATCACAAAACGCCAGCTTTCATAGGGCATCTGCATGTAGCTATCGACATCGACGATGGTTTCCGCCTGACGGAACAGTTCCTCGACACCCGCAGCCACTTCGCGGCGCGTCTTGTCATCGGGGCCATAGATCGTGGCAACGACCGTCTGCAGGACCGGCGGTCCGGGCGGCATTTCCACCACCTGAATGCGCGCGCCAAGTTCCTCCGCAATCGGCGTCAGCATATCGCGGGCGATGACCGCCAGCTCGTGCGAGGACGCATCGCGCTCGCCCTTGTCGACCAGTTGCACCTGAATATCGGCATACCAGCTTTTCTGGCGCAGATAGGAATGGCGCACCAGTCCGTTGAAATTGAACGGCGAGGCGGTGCCGACGTAGCTCTGCATCGCCGTCACTTCGGGAATGGAGCGCAGTTTTTCCGCCAGTTGCCCAACCACATTGGCCGTGGTCGGCAGCGAGGTGCCCTCGGGCATGTTCACCACGATGTTGAACTCGGGCTTGTTGTCGCTCGGCAGCATCTTGACCGTAACCGCCTTGGTCTGGAACATCGCCAGACTGAGGAAGAATATTACCACAGTTACCAGTGCGAAAACCCAGCCCTTGAAGCGGTTCTCGATCAGCGGCACAAGCGTATGGTCGTAAAGCGCCTGCAGCCATTTTGTCTGTCTGTGTTCTTTTTCCAGCGCCTTGTCGAGTTGCTCGATCGAGGGGCGGATACGCTGTGCCAACCACGGGGTAAACACGAAGGCCCCGAATAGCGACAGCAGCATGGCAACCGAACCAAGCGCCGGGATCGGCTCCATATACGGCCCCATCATCCCGGAGATGAACCCCATCGGCATCAGCGCCGCGATCACGGTAAAGGTTGCCAGTACCGTCGGGTTCCCGACCTCGCGCACCGCATCCACATTACAGCTATCGGTGCATTCGCCCTTTTCCAGCCAGCGGCGATAGATATTCTCCACCACCACAATGGCATCATCGACCAGAATCCCGATGGAGAAAATCAGCGCAAACAGGCTGACCCTGTCGATGGTATAGCCAAGCAGCCACGCCGAAAACACGGTCATCAGGATCACAACCGGAATAACCACCAGCACAACGACCGAGGCGCGCCAGCCGAGCGCCAGCCAGATCAGAACGGTCACAGCACCCGTCACAACAAACAGTTTGAAGATCAGCTCGTTGACCTTTTCGTTGGCGGTTTCGCCATAATTGCGGGTGACTTCCACATGCACATTGTCGGGAATCAGGCTGCCCTTGAGGCGGTCCACATAGGCCAGAACCTCGTCCGCCACGGTAACCCCGTTGGATCCGCCCTTCTTGGCGACCGCTATCGTAATCGCGGGAGCGCCGACAGGAGCGCGTTCGCTACCCTCCTCGCCCTCGTAGGCCGGACCGGTGTAGTAATTCACAAAATTCGTTGCATCATCCGTGCCTTCGGTCACCAGTGCCACATCGCGCACATATATCTGGCTGCCGTTGGCCACACCCACCATCAGGTTCTCGATATCCTGTGCCGAACGCAGGAACGCACCGGTATAAAGGGTGAAGGTATTTTCGCCCATTTCCACCGTGCCGACCCCGCGTTCGGAATTGGCGTTGCGGATCGTCTGTGCCAACTGGTCCAGACCGATGCCGAAACCGGCCAGACGTTCGGGGAATACCTCGACCTTGATCCGCTCGGACCGGCCGCCGACGATGAAGCTCTGCGAGGTATTCTCGACCTCTTTCAAACGCTGCATCACATCCAGACCGAGCGAGCGCAACGCCGCCTCGTCCACTTCCTGCGACCAGAGCGTCAGAGTCACCACCGGCACATCGTCCACGCCTTTCGGCTTGATCATCGGACGCGAGACGCCGGGCGGGATTTTGTCCAGATTGGACTGGATCTTGTCGTTCAGCTTGACCAGCGAGCTTTCCAGTTGCTCGCCCACCTCGAACTGCACCGTCACCATGCCGCTGCCGCGCTGGGACTGCGAATAGACGTGCTTCACACCCTGGATTTCCGACATCAGCCGCTCGAGCGGGTCTGTCGCCAGCGAGGCCACCTGATTGGCGGAAGCCCCGGGATAGGAGAAGAAAATATCGACCATCGGCACGGAGATCTGCGGATCTTCCTGCCGCGGGGTCATCACCAGACCAAGCGCGCCAAGCGCCAGAAAGGCAAACAGCAGCAGCGGCGCCAGCGGGGAATTGATGAAGGCCTTGGCCAGCCGACCGGCCAGCCCGAGTTTGACCTCCGGTGCGTCACCGTTTTTTGTGTTGTCCTGATCGCTCATGTCATCC
>WFTU01000248.1 GCA_015485375.1 Paracoccaceae bacterium
CCCTTCAAACCCGCCGCCCTGTGGATCGAGTCCTACGGGCAGTTCCTCGATGACAGCTTCGAGATGCTCGAAAAGGCGCTGGCCCTGCAAGCCGAGGAAGGCTACCTCGACCTGCCGGAGCTGGACGAAGACTAGGGTCGGGAGCCGTTAATCCGACGTCACCGGCGTCAAATCCGCGAAATATCAGTGGTCCGGGCCGCGCCGGGCCCCTTTCCAAGCGGTTCGGGCCACTGGGATGAAGCGGGTTTGGCGTCCTTCGGATTTGACGGGTTTTCCGCCTGACGGCTTCATACTCCCTTGAAATAGCCCCGCTATTCCTGCGGGAATGCTCATGGTCTGACAAAAACCTGCCAAACCGGTGGCGTTGGATTAACGGGTCCTGAGCCTAGATATCCTGTCGCAGAATATCCGTCACCAGCACATCGGACACCTCTTTACCCAACACCTCCTGCGCCGCCTCGCGCAAGGATCCACGCAGATCCTTCATCGCCTCGCTACCGGTAAACTGCCCCTCGAACCCGCCAGAGTTCGAATGCAGGAACATCACCCGCAACAGCGAGTCCCGCAACTTCGGTTCCTTTTCATAGACAGACTCCGCAAGTGCAGGCGGCAGTTCGACCGACAGCGACATCACCACGAGCGCCGCCACCCGCCCGTCACGCACCACAGGCACTACAAACTGTTTGTCGAGCTTTACATACTCGACCATCTTGCCCCCCTCGGCCGGTTTTTCGGCCTTGGGCGCAGGCTCGGGGCATTCCACACCCTCGGCAGGAACGCACCCGGCCACCACTTCGGGCGCAGGCCGCAGAAGCATCCCCGCCCCGACACCACCGCCCAATCCGATCAGGATCAACACTACCGGTAAGAGTTTCGCCATCAGTATATCCTAAAACGGAGAGACAATTTCAAACACCTGCTGGCCATACCTTGGTTGCTGGAAGTCACTGATCTGCCCCCGCCCGCCATAGGAGATCCGTGCCCCCGCGATCTTGTCATAGGTAATCTCGTTCTGGCGCGAAATATCCTCCGGCCGCACGATCCCGGCGATCTGCAATTCCCGCAACTCATAGTTCACCCGAACCTCCTGCAACCCGCGCACCACCAGATGTCCGTTCTGCAACACCTCCACCACAGTCGCCGCGATCCGCAATGTGATCTTTTCGTTGCGCGAGACACTGCCGTCGCCCGAAAAACTGGACGTCGACGAAAAATTCGCCGCCGGATCAAGGCTGGTTCCCGCGGGCAATATTCCGTTCAGGGCGTCCGGCAACCCCAGCAACGCCCCGATACTCATCGTCTCCGACCCGGTGCGGTTCCGCCCCGAGCGGTTGGACAGCTGTGCCTGATCGTCAATCTCGATAACCACGGTCAGAATATCCCCAAGCCCCCGCGCCCGCCGGTCCCCGAACAGGGAAGATGGCCCCGCACTCCAGAGTGACCCGCGACTGTACGCCATGCGCCGTTCCTGTTGCGGCGGTACCGCCAGCGCGGCACGTTCGCGATTGACCAGCGGCTGCGATCCCGCGCCAATCTCGCTAAGGGCAGGCTGCTGCCCGACATTCTCTAGCCGTCCGCAGGCGGCCACAAACAACAGCATGGCGAACACCGCAACCTTCATGGTCCGACCTCCACGCTGCCGTCCGGCAGAACCGTTCCGGTCACCGTCAGGCGCGAATCCAGATTCATCACCCGCACGCGCTCTCCCACACCCGCCCGATCCAGCGCCCGACCGTCGGTCGAAATGCTCAGCGCTCCGTAGCGATAGATCATGGCTACGATCTGGTTCCGTTTGATAACCGCAGGTGGTCCGACATCGGAAAACCGCACCGGCCGCCCCGGATAGAGGTTCACCTTCGTCTCCAGTCCGATCACGTCCTGCGGGTCCGTGAAAGCACCCGCGGTTGCCGGTTCAATGACACCCAGAGCCTCCGCCGTCACGATCTGCTGCGCGCGCAGCGGATTGGTGACCACAACGGTTTGCGCCGCTGCGCCATTTGCCAGAAGGAGTATCAGAAGAAACCGGACCATCATCGGATCTGCGTCGTCGCCCCCAGCATCTGGTCGGCCGCCGTGATCACCTTCGCATTCAACTCATATCCGCGCTGCGCCTCGATCAACTCGGTCAACTCGCGCACCGCATCCACCGAACTTCCCTCCAGGTATCCCTGCCGGAAAACCCCCAGCCCGTCGATTCCCGGCTCGCCAATCCGCGCCGCGCCCGAGGCCCCCGTCTCGCGATAAAGATTTCCCCCCATCGCCTCCAGACCCTTTTCATTCGTAAAACCGGCCAGAGTCAGCTGGCCCAGCAACTGCGCCTCCGCCTGCCCGTCGAAGTAGGCATAAATCTCGCCATCGGCGTTGATTGTCACGTCACGCGCGTCATCGGGAATGGTGACATCCGGAACGATCTGGTAGCCGTCCGAGGTCACCACCTGACCATCACCGGTCAGTTTCAGCGCCCCGTCCCGCGTGTAACCGGAGCCCCCCGAGGGCAGCGCCACCTCGATATATCCGCGCCCTTCGATCGCCAGATCAAGCGTGCCGCCGGTCTGCTTCAGCGCGCCTTGTTCCACATTCATCGAAATCGCCGAGGGCCGCACCCCCATGCCGAGCTGCACGCCCGCCGGCAGCACCGACCCGTCCTGCGCGCTCACCGTCCCCGCCCGCTGGATCTGCTGGTAGTTCAGATCCGCAAATTCCGCGCGCCGCGCGTTGTATCCGGTGGTGTTCATATTGGCGAGGTTGTTGGAAATAACCTCCACCCGCATCTGCTGTGCGGCCATGCCGGTCGCGGCAATTTTCAGGGCATTCATATCGTGTTCCTTTATGTTGTGCGGCCAAGGGTGCGGATGGCGGAGCGGATTTGCTCGTCCTCCCGATCCAGAAGTTTCTGCCCGAGCTCATAGGCCCGCTGCACCTCGATCAGCCGCGTCATTTCGATGATGGCATTCACGTTCGACCCCTCGATAAACCCCTGCTTGACGCGCGAGTCTTCCGCCGGAAGCGGCTCCGCATCCGAACGGAACATCACGCCGTCCTCGCGCAGAAGCAGTTGCGGGTTTTCCACCTCGAACACGCCGATCTGCGCGACCGGCCGTCCGTTGGCAGATACGGAACCGTCCTCGGCGATCCCGACATCTTCTGCATCCGGCGGAATGAAAACCGGCGCGCCGCCCGCATCCAGAACCCGAAAGCCCGTCGCGCTCACCAGATCGCCCTCGCCATTCGGTGTGAAACTTCCCGCCCGTGTCAGCCGGTTTCCCTGCGGCGTCTCGACCATGAAAAAACCGGGGCCGTCTATCGCCAGATCGAACCGCCCGCCGGTGCGCGTCATGGTGCCGCCGGCCTCGTCGGTAAAACGCACCCGCGCGGTGGCCATGGAGACGCCGCCGCCCGCCGCATCCAGCGGCTGCACGCTTTCCGCGAACACCACGCCTTCGCGCCGGAAACCGGTGGTGGAGATATTGGCAATGTTGTTCGCCACCGTTTGCAGTTCCTTCAGCAAACCGGACTGGCGGGTAATGCCGATGTATCCTGTCGAAACCATATGCGCTCCTTTTGGCATTCTTGCCGTTGCGAATCCGTTTTGACGCCGGGGGGTTAAGAAACCCTCAAAATCCGCCCGCGATTTTCACAATCACCGTGTCCCTGAAAAAATTGACCAGCAGTTGCCCCGAATATCCCATCGAAACCCAGAACACCGCGAGGATCGCCCCGAGTTTCGGCACCGAGGTCAGCGTCAGCTCCTGAATGGAGGTCAAAGCCTGAAACAGCCCGATCGCCAGCCCCACAAACAGGGCGACCAGCAGCACCGGGGCCGAGGCCAGCAGTGCCACCCAAAGCCCTTCGCGCAGAAAATCGAGAATTTCCTGTTCCTGCATCAGACCGGCATCCGCAGGATTTCCTGATAGGCCTCCACGACCTTGTCGCGCACCGTCACCGCCGTTTCGATCGCCAGCTGGCTCGCCGCCAGCGCCTGCACGACCGAGGCCGCATCCGCCTTGCCGACCATTCCCGCAGCGGCGGTTTCCTCGCCCGCGCGCATGGTCTGCATGAAATCGGTGGCGATCTGCGCAAACAGGTTGTCGCCCGCACCTTCCGCCGGTTTCGGGCGGGCGATGTTCTGGGCATTCGTGTAGAGTTGCGAGGCAATATGTGCCGTTTTATCCATGGTGTCGCCTTTCTAGCGTCTCAACAGGTCAAGAATGGAAGAGGTCATCTGCCGCGCCTGGTCGAACATGCGCAGATTGGCCTCGTAGGATCGCTGCGCCTCGCGGGCGTCGGCGATCTCGATCATCAGGTTGACGTTGGAGCCCTCGTAATACCCGTCCTCCCCCGCCATCGGGTGCGCCGGATCGAAAATCCTCTCGCGTTCGCTCCGGTCCAGCCGCACTTCGCCCGGGCGCACCGTGCCGTCCAGCACCTGCTCGAACGGCACCAGTTTGCGGCGATAGCCTGGCGTGTCGGCATTGGCGATATTCTCCGCACTCAGGCGCAGGCGGGTCGACTGGGCCGACATGCCGCTGACGCTGGCGCTCATGGAACTGAACAGATCACCCATTTCGACCTCCTATCTGATCCGGCCCATACCGGCGCGCAGGATGTCGAGGGACTTGCTGTAAACCCCCAGCGCCAGATCGTGCTGCATCCGCACCTCTGCCGAGCGCACCATCTGGTCCTCCAGCGAGACCGTGTTGCCATTGGGCGATTCCGCCCCGCGGGCGCTGCTCTCGAACACCTCGAACCGTTCTTCCGCCGCCGCATAGCTCTCGGCAAACGGTTTCACGTCACGCGCCTTGAATCCCGGTGTATCGGCGTTGGCGATATTTTCGGCAATCACCGCCTGTCGTGCGGATGCATGTTCTGCCAGACGGCCGGCCATCTGCAAAATTCCGATGCTGAATTTCATTTCAGGGCTTCTCCCTTGCTGCATGTAAGGTGATTCTTAACCCTTGGTGGTGAACAAAAGGTTATCGAGGCCCGCAAAGGAGCGAATCATGTTCACCGATTTCAAACCGCTGGAAAATGCCCTGCGCGAGATCCGCGCCACCCGCCGTTTCGGGCGGGTGCAGGCGGTGGAATCCGCTGCCATCCGCATCTCCGGCCTGTCGCGCCATGGTCATGTGGGCGACCGGATCCGTATTTCGCGCCGCTCCGGCGGCACCATTGGTGGCGAGATCGTCGCGCTCTCCCGCACCTCCGTCCTGACTATGTTATATGGCCCGACCGAGGGGATCGCCATTGACGACGAGGTCGAACTCCTTCCGCCGCACGGCATCCGTCCGTCACCGGCATGGATCGGCCGCGTGGTCGATGCCTTCGGAAACCCCATGGACGGCCCCCCGCTTTTCCACGGCGACCGCCCCGTCCCGCTGCGCCGCGAGCCGCCAATCGCCACCATGCGCCGTACATTGGGCGGACGGCTGCAAACCTCGCTGGCAGTTTTCAACACGGTCCTGCCGCTGGCGCGCGGCCAGCGCATCGGGGTATTTGCCGGATCGGGCGTCGGCAAATCCTCGCTTCTGGCCGAGATGGCCCGCGGGCTGGAGGCCGACGTCGTGGTCATCGCCCTGATCGGCGAGCGCGGCCGCGAGCTGCGCGAGTTCACCGAACAGGTGCTGGGGCCCGACGGCATGAAGCGCGCCGTGGTCGTTACGGCCACCTCCGACCAGTCGCCACTGGTCAAACGCCGCGCCGCTTGGACGGCCATGGCCGTGGCCGAATACTTCCGCGACACGGGAAAACACGTCCTGCTGCTGATGGACTCCATTACCCGTTTCGCCGAAGCCCACCGCGAGGTTGCCCTGACCGCAGGCGAGGCCCCCAGCCTGCGCGCCTATCCGCCCTCCACCGCCAATCTGATTGCCGGACTGGCCGAGCGTGCCGGTCCCGGTCCCTCGGGCTCCGGCGACATCACGGCGATTTTCACCGTCCTCGTCGCCGGATCGGATATGGAGGAACCGGTGGCCGATATCACCCGCGGCGTGCTGGACGGCCATGTCGTCCTGTCGCGCAATATCGCCGAGCGGGGCCGCTTCCCCGCGATTGACACAACCCGCAGCGTCTCGCGCAGTCTGCCCGCCGTCGCCAGCAGGGATGAAAACGCCCTGCTCGCACGGGTCCGCAGCCTTGTCGCCACCTACGAGAAAGCCGAACCGATGGTGCAAACCGGCCTCTATGTTACCGGTGCCGATCCCGAAATTGACGAGGCCGTCACCCTCTGGCCGAAACTCGACGCCTTTTTTGCCCGCAACATCCCCGAGCCGCCCGAGGACAGCTTCGCCGCGCTTGCCGAAATCCTGACCCCGTCAGATCCGGTCCTCGACGCGTGAGGGGCAATCGTCGCGCGGGCAAATCCGGCAGGATGTCCCGACCGGCCGCGCCTCCTGTCCCGCCCCCCAGGGCAGAGAGACCTCCGCCTGGTCCAGCGGCACCACCAGCATGGCGGAGCGATACTCGGGCGCTTCCCCGAACCCGACCTGCGCGCGGGGCAGGGCGACGGTGAGCGTCAGGAACCGCGCCCCCTCCGGCATCTCGATAATGTCCCGCACCGGATGCCCGGGCTGGGTAAATCCGCGAAACACCGGCCAGAGCGGGCAGGCATTGCCATGGCGCGGCAGCGGAAACCCCGGCAGCGACAACCGCCGCAACGCCTGCCCCGCCGCATTGACGATCAGCAACCCCATCGCCGGCGCGCCCGACCCCTCCCGTTTCAGACAGGCGAGCCGCTGGAACACCGCATGCAGCGGCTGCCGGTAACTCTGCGCCAGCGCCACAGGATCATAGGCCGCCGCCGCCGCATCGGCACTGAAGCGTTCCAGCGGCATGGCCCGCGCGTTCTCCAGATAGGTTTCCAGCATCCGCCGCACCATTGTGCGCGCCGGACCGGCCTCGACCTCGGCCAGCAACGTTTCTATGTCGTCTTCCGATGCTTCCGGCGCATCAAGGGCCGGAAAGTGATAGGCATGGCGGGACAGGAACCGGTCCACCTCCTCCTCCGGCGTCGCGCTCCGCGCGCTTTGCACGTCCGAGCGGTCGAAATACTCCACCAGCGCGGTGGCCGCGTCCGACAGGCGCCGGCTCTCCTCCTTGATCGCGGCATGGAACCGCGCCCGCTGTTCCGGCGCGATATCCTCGACCGAGGCCAGAATCCCGTTGGTCGAGCGGATCGCCGTGATGTTCGAAAGCATCAGGTGCAGGCTCTCCGCCAGAAACGGGTCATGCGCCAGCCGGTCGGAAAGCGCCGCAATCGTCGCCTCCTGGTCCCGCGCCTGCCGGTAAAGCGTCGCCAGCAATCCGGCCCAGCCCGGAAACCGCCCGACGAATTCGCCGATCGTCTCCGTCTCCGGTGCCGCGCCGGTGCGATAGGCCGCCGCCTCCTGCAATGCCCCGACTACGGCGGAATCCGCGCTCTCGGTCAACTCTGCCACCGACACCCCGAGCGCCCGCGCGATCGAAAGCAGCACCTTGCCGGCGATTCCCCGCTTATTGTGCTCGATCAGGTTGAGGTAGGACGTCGAAATGCCCGCTTGCCGCGCAAGTCCGGTTTGCGAAATGCCCGCGCGCCGGCGGTGTTCGCGTATCCGGGTGCCTGTCAGCGAATGGCCCATGGCTCATTTTCCTGTATTTACATGTGCTTGCCGCAGTGCGGTGTAAAGAAATTTACAGTTTTACCATCCGGTAATGACAAATTTTTACAAGAAAAGTTAGCAAATGCAATCATTTATTGATTTTTTGACCACAGCTGCCGCATGGTAAGCATCGGGCGCAAAGCCCACCTGCCGTTCATGGCAGACGAAAAATGACACGAATGGGAGGAAATTCATGTCCAAACTTATCACAAGCCGTCGCGGGTTGATCAAATCGGGTGCCGCTCTTGGTGCCGGTCTGGCAACGCCGACGATCTTTGGCAGCAGTGTCTGGGCCGCAAGCGATGGCGGCTACGCCAATGCGCCGACCGGCAGCACTGTAACCCTCGGGTTCAACGTTCCGCAGTCCGGTCCCTACGCGGACGAGGGCGCAGACGAGCTGCGCGCCTACATGCTGGCAGTCGAGCACCTCAACGGTGAAGGCGACGGCGGTATGATGAACACCTTCAGCTCCAAAGAGCTGAAAGGAAACGGCATCCTGGGCCGCAAGGTCGAGTATGTAACCGGTGACACACAGACAAAATCCGACGCGGCACGCGCATCGGCGAAATCCATGATCGAAAAAGACGGCGCGGTGATGATCACCGGCGGGTCTTCCTCGGGCGTGGCGATTGCCGTGCAGGGCCTGTGTCAGGAAGCGGGCATCATCTTCATGGCCGGTCTGACCCACTCCAACGACACCACCGGTAAAGACAAGAAAGCCAACGGCTTCCGTCACTTCTTCAACGGTTACATGTCCGCTGCCGCTCTGGCTCCGGTGCTGGTTGACCGTTATGGTGCCGACCGTAAAGCCTACCACCTGACCGCAGACTATACCTGGGGCTGGACACAGCAGGCTTCCATGGCCGCCGCGACCGAGGCTCTGGGCTGGGAAACCGTCAACAACGTGCTGACACCGCTGGCGACGCAGGACTTCTCGTCCTATGTTGCGCCGGTTCTGAACTCCGGCGCCGACGTGCTGATCCTGAACCACTACGGTGGCAACATGGTCAACTCGCTGACCTCCGCCGTTCAGTTCGGCCTGAAAAACAAACAGGTCAACGGCAAGAACTTCGAGATCGTCGTTCCGCTCTACTCGCGCCTGATGGCCCGTGGTGCCGGCGAGAACGTCAAAGGCATCTTCGGTTCCACCAACTGGCACTGGTCGCTGTCAGACGAGGGTTCCAAAGCCTTCGTTAAATCCTTCGGCGAGAAATACGGCTTCCCGCCGAGCCAGGCTGCGCACACCGTTTACTGCCAGACCCTGCTCTATGCAGACGCTGTTGAACGTGCCGGCACACACAACCCGTGTGGCGTTGCAGAAGCTCTCGAAGGCTTCAAGTTCTCCGGTCTGGGCAACGGTGACGTTGAATACCGCGCCGACGACCACCAGTGCTTCAAAGACGTGCTGGTCGTGAAAGGTAAAGAGAACCCGACTTCCGAGTTCGACCTTCTGGAAATCGTTGAAATCACACCGCGTGCGAAAGTCGAATACGCACCGGACAACGAGTTCTTCGCCGGTGGCGACCTGGGTCAGTGTAACCCGGGCGTATAAGTTTCCCCCTCGGGAATACCTTCCGGTCGCGCCTTGTGCGCGGCCGGCTTTTCCGCCAGCGGAGCGGGCAATCATAACATAACGGGACGGAAACGATGGACGCCATCCTTCTGCAAATTCTCAACGGTCTGGACAAGGGCAGCGCCTACGCGCTCATCACCCTCGGCCTGACCCTGATTTTCGGTACGCTCGGCGTGGTCAACTTCGCCCACGGCTCTCTGTTTATGCTCGGTGCCTTTGTCGCCGTGATCGTGCGCAAGATCATGCTGATCTCCAGCATCACGCTGGATCCGGTGCGCACCAATTTCCTCGGCAAGCCGCTCGAGATCAAAACCACCTACGTCGAACAATGGTTCGGCAGTTTCGGGTCATGGATGATCGACTATTCCGTTCCCATCGCCGTGGTCGTCGCCATTCCGGTGATGATGCTGGTCGGTTTCGTGATGGAACGCGGGTTGATCAAGCATTTCTACCACCGCCCCCACGCCGACCAGATTCTCGTGACCTTCGGCCTCGCCATCGTGCTGCAGGAGATCGTCAAGGAATTCTTCGGCGCCAACCCGATCCCGCAGGCCGCCCCGGCCGCCGTTGCCGGCGCGCTGGATATCGGCGTCTGGCTCGGCTTTGCCGAGAACGCCGTGATCTACCCCTACTGGCGTCTGATCTACTTCTTCTTCGCACTGGCGGTGATCGCCGCGGTATTCAGCTTCCTGCGCTTCACCACCTTCGGAATGGTCGTGCGCGCGGGCATGGCGGATCGCGAGACCGTAGGCCTGCTCGGCATCAACATCAACAAACGCTTCACCCTGATGTTCGGCCTCGCCGCCGCGGTTACAGGGGTCGCGGGCGTGATGTATTCGCCGATCCTGCCGCCCAACTACCACATGGGGATGGACTTCCTTGTGCTGACCTTCGTGGTGGTCGTGGTTGGCGGCATGGGCAGCCTTCCGGGCGCCGTTCTCGCCGGTTTCGTGCTGGGTATCCTGGAAAGTTTCGCCTCGATGAACGAGGTGAAATCCATCCTGCCCGGTATCGACCAGATTATTATTTACCTCGTCGCCATTATCGTTCTGCTGGTCCGCCCGCGCGGACTGATGGGCAAAGCCGGCGTCATGGAGGATTGAGCAGATGCTGAAACTGAAAAACAACGATACGGCCCTGTTCATCGCCTTTTGCGTGATGGTTCTCACCGGCCCGATTATCCTCGCCCCCTTCGGGGCCGGATATCCCGACCTGCTGCAACGCTTCGCGATCTTCGGGATCTTCGCGGTGGGCTACAACATCCTGTTCGGCCTGACCGGGTACCTGTCCTTCGGACATGCGGCCTTCCTCGGGGTGGGGTCCTACTCCGCCGTCTGGATGTTCAAGCTGCTGAGCATGAATATCATCCCCGGTATCATCCTCGCGGTTCTCCTGTCCGGCCTGTTTGCCCTGCTGATCGGGTTCATCACATTGCGGCGCTCGGGGATCTACTTTTCCATCCTGACGCTGGCCTTCGCCCAGATGTCCTACAGCCTCGCCTATTCGGTGCTGACGCCGATCACCAACGGCGAAACCGGCCTGCAGATCCGTCTGGCCGACCCGCGCGTTCTCGACCCGAAAACCACCGACGGCTCGCTGCCCTCGACCAACCTGTTCGGGCTGGAGATGAATGACACATGGCGCACCACACTGTTCGGCATGGACCTGCAGTTCAACGTCGGTTTCTATGTCGCCGCCGTGCTGCTGATCCTGTGCTTCTACCTCAGCATCCGCATTTTCCGCTCGCCCTTCGGGCTGATGCTGCGGGCGGTGAAAACCAACCAGAACCGCCTGATGTATACCGGTGTCAGCACCAAGCCCTACCTGCTGACGGCCTTCGTCATCTCCGGCATGTACGCCGGCCTCGCCGGTGGCTTGCTGGCTGCCATGGACCCGCTGGCCGGTGCCGAGCGCATGCAGTGGACCGAATCCGGTGCCGTGGTTCTGATGGTGATCCTCGGCGGTGCGGGCACATTGCTCGGGCCGGTGTTCGGCGCAGGCTCGATCAAGTATTTCGAGAATATCTTCTCCAAGGTCAACGACACGGTGCTGGAGGGCTGGTTCAGCTTCCTGCCTGACTGGATGACCGACACGCTGGTATTCCTTCTCGGGCCGTTCTTCGGCAAGGGCTGGAGCCTGACCCTCGGTCTGGTGTTCATGGCGGTCGTGATCTTCCTGCCCGGCGGGTTGATGGAAGGGGCTACCAAACTCTCCAACCTGTTTGGAAAACGCAAAAACAAGGGGTCGGTCGACAGCACCGGCACCCCGGCCGAATAGGGAGCGAGACCGATGGGAATTCTTGAAGTCCAGAACGTCAACAAGCACTTCGGTGGCTTGCACGCGCTGAACAACGTCAACCTGAGCGTCGAGGAGGGCACCGTTCACGCCATCATCGGGCCGAACGGGGCGGGTAAATCCACCTTCCTCAACTGTCTGATCGGCAAGCTGAAGCCCGACACCGGCTCCGTCCTGTTCCAGGGCGAACCCGTGCTGGGCAAGAAGCCGCACGAGATCAACCAGATGGGCATCAGCCGCGTGTTCCAGACCCCCGAGATTTTCACCGATCTCACCGTGTTCGAAAACGTGATGATCCCCTGTTTCGCCAAACGCGACGGCAGTTTCGAAATGAACGCCCTGAAACGGGTCCGTCGCGAGACGGACGTCCGCGAAAAGGCCGAACAGATGCTGATCGACGTCAACATGCAGGACAAACTGCATGTGGAGGCCGCTTCGCTGTCGCGCGGGGACAAACGCCGCCTTGAAATGGCCATGTGCCTGTCGCAGGACCCGCGCCTGCTGCTGCTTGACGAGCCGACGGCGGGCATGGCGCGCGCCGACACCAACAACACGATCGACCTGCTGAAACACATCGGCGAAACCCGCAAGATCACCAAGGTGATTATCGAACACGACATGCACGTTGTGTTCAGCCTCGCGACCAAGATTTCGGTTCTGGCGCAGGGCGCGATTATCGCCGAGGATATTCCGGAAAACATCAAAGGGCATCCGAAGGTGCGCGAAGCCTATCTCGGGGAGGCAGAAGTATGAGCAAGACGGCAGAAACCGCATCGTCGCCGGCCTATTTTTCGGTCTGGGATGTCCACTCCTATTATGGCGAGAGCTACATCGTTCAGGGGGTTTCCTTCAACATCCACGAAGGCGAGATTCTGGCGCTGCTGGGCCGCAACGGGGCGGGGAAAACCTCCACCCTGCGATCCATTGCCCGTCTCGGCGACCCCGAGGTGAAGAAAGGCGAAATCTGGCTCGACCACCAGGCCATCCACGAAATGGAGAGCTGGCAGGCGGCGCAGGCCGGCATCTCGCTGGTGCCCGAGGATCGTCGCATCATCCAGGGCCTGACGGTGCAGGAAAACCTCGAACTGGCGCAAATCGCCCCGCCGCTCGGCTGGTCGATCGACCGCATCTACGAACTGTTCCCCCGTCTGGGCGAACGCAAGAACCAGGAGGGCACCACGCTTTCCGGCGGCGAACAACAGATGCTCGCCATCGGCCGCGCCCTGGCCCGCGACGTGAAACTTCTGCTGCTCGACGAACCCTACGAGGGGCTGGCCCCCGTGATCGTGCAGGAGATCGAGCGCACATTGCGGCAGATCAAGGACCTCGGCATCACCACGATTATTGTGGAACAGAACGCCATCGCGGCGCTGAAACTCGCCGACCGTGCCGTTATCCTCGACACCGGCGAGGTGGTATTCGACGGCACCGCGCAGGAGGTTCTGGACAACGAGCAGCTGCGCGAGGATTATCTGGCTATCTGACCGGCCTGCGGGCGACGGATCAATAACAACAGGGGGCGGGGCTTCCGCTCCCGATTTCAGGAAGAAGAGTTATGGAACAGCACATCTATCCCCCCTCCGACGAAATCGTCAAACATGCGCTCGTCAACGACGAACAGTACAAGGAAATGTATGCGGCCTCGGTTGCCGATCCCGATGCCTTCTGGGGCGATCAGGCCAAAACGCTGGACTGGATTACCGAGCCGACCAAGGTGAAAAACACCACCTTCGAATACCCCGATGTCTCGATCAAATGGTTCGAGGACGGGGTGCTGAACGTCTCCGCCAACTGCGTTGACCGTCACGTTCTCGACCGTGGCGACCAGACTGCGATCATCTGGGAAAGCGACAACCCCGAGGATGACGCCAAGGTCACCTACAAGGAACTGCTGGAACACGTCTCGCGCCTCGCCAATGTCTACAAGAAGCTTGGCGTCGGCAAGGGCGACCGCGTTGTCCTCTATATGCCGATGATCCCCGAGGCCGCCTATGCCATGCTCGCCTGTGCGCGCATCGGCGCGGTCCACTCCATCGTTTTCGCCGGTTTCTCGCCCGAGGCACTGGCCTCGCGCATCTCCGATTGCGGCGCCAAACTGGTGGTTACGGCAGACGAGGCCCCGCGCGGCGGTCGCAACACCCCGTTGAAGGCCAATGTGGACAAGGCGCTGGAAATCTCCGGTGATGTCACTACGCTGGTGGTCGAGCGCACAGGTGCCAATGTCGGCCTGAAGGCCGGTCGCGACCATTCCTACCGCGCGCTGACGGCCGATGCCTCCACCGATTGCCCGCCGGAACCGATGAACGCCGAGGATCCGCTGTTCATCCTCTATACCTCCGGCTCCACCGGCAAGCCGAAGGGCGTTGTGCATACCACGGGCGGCTATCTGCTCTATGCCTCCATGACGCACCGCTATGTGTTCGATTACCACGACGGCGACATCTACTGGTGTACCGCCGATGTCGGCTGGGTCACCGGCCACAGCTATATCGTTTACGGCCCGCTGGCCAACGGCGCGACCACGCTGATGTTCGAGGGCGTGCCGACCTATCCCGACGCCTCGCGTTTCTGGCAGGTGTGCGAGAAACACAAGGTCAACCAGTTCTACACCGCCCCGACCGCCATCCGCGCGCTGATGGGTCAGGGGGACGAGTATGTAACCAAATGCGACCTGTCCTCGCTGCGCATCCTCGGCTCCGTGGGCGAGCCGATCAACCCCGAAGCGTGGGAGTGGTATTACAACGTCGTCGGCAAGAAAAACTGCCCGATCGTCGATACCTGGTGGCAGACCGAGACCGGCGGCATCATGCTGACCCCTCTGCCCGGTGCGACGGCGCTGAAACCCGGTTCCGCCACCCGCCCGTTCTTCGGCGTGCAGCCGGTGGTTCTGGACGCCCAGAGCGGCGAGATACAGGAAGGCAACGGTGTCGAGGGCGTGCTGTGCATGAAGGACAGCTGGCCGGGCCAGATGCGCACGGTTTACGGCGATCACGACCGTTTCATCTCCACCTATTTCGCGGACTATAAAGGCTACTACTTTGCCGGTGACGGTTGCCGTCGGGACGAGGACGGCTACTACTGGATCACCGGTCGCGTGGACGATGTGATCAATGTATCCGGTCACCGCATGGGCACGGCGGAGGTCGAATCCGCGCTGGTTGCCCATCCGAAGGTTTCCGAGGCTGCCGTGGTCGGCTATCCGCACGAAATCAAGGGGCAGGGCATCTATGCCTATGTCACGCTGATGGCGGGCGAGGAATATACCGACGAGCTGCGCAAGGAGCTGTCCGACTGGGTGCGCAAGGAAATCGGCCCGATTGCCAAACCGGACCTGATCCAGTGGGCGCCCGGTCTGCCGAAAACCCGCTCCGGCAAAATCATGCGCCGCATCCTGCGCAAGATTGCCGAGAACGACTACGGCTCGCTGGGCGACACCTCGACACTGGCCGATCCGTCGGTGGTGGACGAGCTGATCGAAAACCGCATGAACCGCTAGGCGGGTTTATGTGCTGGAATGGCGGCCTCGCAGAAATGCGGGGCCGTTTTTTGTTCGGGAAACGGTGGAAAACGTGTTTGTTCTTATTTCGACCAATGCAATGATTTTAAAGATCAAATAACGAAGTTGGAACGTTCCAACTTTTTGCTCTACGGCACGATAACCACCTTGCCGTCCGGCAGTTTTGTCGCCTCCGCCAGCCCCGTCACGACCTCCGCGAGTTTAAGCCGTTTCGCGACATCGGTGTGCCAGCGCCCGTCGGCAAAACGGGCCTGCACCTCGGCGACGACTTTCATTTGTTCGGCGGGCGGGGTGGAGCGCATCCATTGTGTGAGCCAGAACCCCTCGATCCGTTTGCCCATGAAAATCAGTTGCCCCATTTCGCTCAGGCAGGGCGTATCGGTGCCGAGCTTGCCGTAGGACACCCAGCGGGCGCGGTTCGGCATCAGGGTAAACACCTGTTCCGAGATCCGGTCCGATACCGCATCGAGGAAAACGCGCGGTTTATACTGGCGGCTGGCGTTGGCGAACTGTCCGGCGAAATCCGGCGCCGTGACATCCAGCACCTCCGCCGCGCCGAGCGCCTTGAGCGGGGCGACGGTTTCGCCGCGCCGCACCAGTCCGATGGCTTTCAGCCCCGTGTCCTGCGCCAGACCGATCATCAGCTTGCCGAGCTGGCTGCCCGCCGCGGAAATAACGAAGGCATCGCCCTCCGCTGCCGCCATATGCACCATGGCCATGGCGGTCATCGGATTGACGATCTGCGCCGCGCCGTCCTCGTCGGATATATCGTCGCGCAGCGGGATGCAGTTCATCGCATCGGTCAGCGCATATTCCGCCCACGCACCGGAGCCGTTCTGCGATACCGCAAAAGCCACCCGTTTGCCGAGTAGACCTTCGGCCCCTGCGCCGGTTTCCACCACATCGCCGCACCCCTCGAACCCCGCAGGGCGGCCCTTGACGCGCGGCTGGCCGTATTCGCCCTTGATGAAATGCAGATCGGACGGATTGACCGAGGATGCCCGCAAACGGATCACCACCTGCCCCGCAGCGGGTTCGGGTTCGGGAATGTCGACATTGTGAAGATAAAGCCCCGCATCGGAAATCGCGGGGCCGGTGGACTCGCCGGAATATCCGTCATCATTCAGGACAACGGCAAACACGCGCTAGTCTTTCCGCACGCGGATCACCACGTCGATTTTTGAAATCGTGGTGCCTTCGGGGGCTTTCGGCATGCTGGCAAAGGTCACAGCGTCCGAGGGAGCATCGGTCAGCGTGTTGTCGTCTTCCCAGTAGTAATGCGGGTGGTCGTCAAGGCGTGTGTCGAAGTAGGAACCGTTGCCGTCCACCGTCTACAACACCCTGCGCGCCTTTTGCGAGGCGGGGCTGATGAAAGAGGTG
>WFTU01000249.1 GCA_015485375.1 Paracoccaceae bacterium
ATATAGGTATGATCGGCAAACACCGTCGGCGCGCCTGTCATGTCCGCCCCTGACAAAAGCGCCGCCTGCCCTTTCACACCGAATCCCGGTTCCGGCCCCAGAAACGGCTCCAGAAACGGAAAGCTTTCGGCCCCTGCAGACAGGATCACTGCATCGGCCTTCAGCGTGCCATCCGCACCGGAAACCTCGTGATCCCCGATCGCCTTCACACGCCAGCCTTCCAGAATCTCACCCCCCTTCGCCTCGATTGCCCGCGCAAGAGACAGACAGGCCGCCAGCGGAAATATCCGCGCCGAGAGATCCTCGTAAACCACCCCCATCGGTGCCGCCGCCGGATCGAGCCATTCCGCATACTCCGCCGCGCCGCGAATTTTCCACGCCGCCTTGCCTCGCCACAACGCGGGTGCATCCTCGGCCCGCTTCTGCGCATGCGCCAGCCCGCGCTCGTCCAGTATCGGAATGATGCGCCCGATCCGCCCGTAGCCGGTGGATTTGCCCGAAGCTGCCTCAACCTCGGCCCAGTGGTCGGCAGCCGACAGCAGGGCATCAACCTGAAACTGCTTCTTTTCGTTCCAGGTTTCCGGCACATTGGGCGACATCGCCCCCATCACGCCGCCACTGGCGCCGGAGCCGATATAGTTGCCCTCCAGCACCGTCACCGACAGCCCGCGCTTCAGGCAGGACCATGCGCAGGACAGGCCGAAAATGCCACCGCCGATCACGATCACATCGCGTTTGTTTGCCGTTGCCATGATACCGCCTTTTGCCCATTGTCCGTTTTGAAGGGGTAAAGCATGAATCGCGACGAAGCGCAAAAGGCGGATGTGGAATGGCGCGAGAACGGCGTGCCGGTTTCGACCCGTTTCGCGGACCCCTATTTCTCGATCACCGACGGGCTGGCGGAAACGCGACATGTGTTTCTGGCCGGCAACAACCTGCCGGAGCGGTTTTGTGCGGGCTTCCACATCGCGGAACTCGGCTTCGGCACCGGCCTGAACCTGCTCGCCGCATGGAAAGCGTGGGAGGAGAGCGGCGCAACCACCCGCTTGCGTTTCACCAGTTTCGAGGCCTTCCCGATGGATGCATCCGAAATGGCCCGCGCACTCGCCATCTGGCCCGACCTCGCCCCCTATGCCGCGCGGCTGGCGGCGGCATGGGAGGGCGGGACCACGCTTGAAACCGATACGCTGCACCTGAACGTCATCATCGGGGACGCGGCCCAGACCTTGCCGGAATGGTCCGACGAGGCCGATGCATGGTTCCTCGACGGGTTCAGCCCGGCGCGCAATCCTGCGCTGTGGTCACCGGAAATCCTTGCCAGCGTCGGCGACCACACGGCGACGGGCGGCACTTTCGCCACCTACACAGCCGCGGGACATGTGCGCCGTGCCCTGCAAGCCGCAGGTTTCGACGTCAGCCGCCGCAAGGGTTTCGGGCACAAGCGCCACATGAGTGTCGGGGTGAAGCGATGAACAACCCGCGCCTCGGCATTCCCCTGATGATCGCCACGACCTTCGTGTTTGCCATGCAGGACGGGCTGTCGCGCTATCTGGCCGCCGAATACAATGTCGTCACCGTGGTCATGATCCGCTACTGGTTCTTCGCGCTGTTCGTCATCGCCCTGTCGGCGGCGCGCAAGGGTGGTATCCGGCGGGTGGCGCGCACCTCGCAGCCCCTGTTGCAAATCCTGCGCGGCGTGCTGCTGGTGGCGGAAATCGGGGTGACGGTGCTATCGTTTGTGTTGATGGGCCTGATCGGCACGCACGCGATTTTCACTGCCTATCCGCTGATCATCGCCGCCCTCTCCGGCCCTGTTCTGGGCGAGCGGGTCGGCTGGCGGCGCTGGCTGGCAATCTGCGTCGGATTTACCGGTATCCTGATCATCCTGCGCCCGGGCTTCGCGGTGTTTTCACCTGCCGCCCTCATCCCGCTGTTCGCGGCATTCCTGTTTGCCGTTTACGGCCTGCTGACCCGCTACGTCGCGCGCAAGGATTCTGCCGAGACCAGTTTTTTCTATACCGGAGTCGCCGGGGCCGTCGCCGTCACCCTGATCGGCCCGTTTTTCTGGGATCCCATGCAGGGCAATGACTGGTGGATTATGGGCACACTGGCCTTGAGCGGCGCTTTCGGGCATTTCCTGCTGATCAAGACCTACGAGGTCGCCGAGGCCTCCACCGTGCAGCCCTTCGCCTATTTCCAGCTGGTGTTCGTGTCCTTCATCGGCCTGCTGGTGTTCAACGAAACGCTGGACGCATGGACAGTTGGCGGCGCCGCGCTGATTGTCGGCGCGGGCCTGTTTACTTTCTGGCGCGAGCGTCAAACCTAGCCGCCGCGGTTCAGCTCCTGCGTCAGGCTCATCGCGGGCGCTTCGCCTTTCAGACGTGCGCGGAAGGTAAACAGCGATTCATTCACCCGCATGACGTAGTTGCGAGTCTCGCGATA
>WFTU01000250.1 GCA_015485375.1 Paracoccaceae bacterium
CAAGACCGACCACATCCTGTTTATCGCCTCGGGTGCGTTCCACATCGCCAAACCGTCGGACCTGCTGCCGGAACTACAGGGCCGCCTGCCGATCCGCGTCGAGTTACGCGCGCTGACGGAGGAGGACTTCGTGCGTATCCTGACCGAAACCGACAACGCCCTGACCCGCCAGTATACGGCGCTGATGGCGACCGAGGAGGTCACCGTGACCTTCACCGACGAAGGCATCGCCGCGCTGGCCAAAATCGCGGCAGAGGTCAACCGTTCGGTGGAAAACATCGGTGCGCGGCGGCTCTATACCGTGCTGGAACGGGTGTTCGAGACCCTGAGTTTCGAGGCCCCCGACAAGGCCGGCCAAAGCGTCACCGTGGACGCGGCTTTCGTCGAGGAACACCTCGGCGAGTTGTCGAGATCGACCGACCTCAGCCGCTACGTGCTGTAGCCGAAATATTCCCGCCAGGGTTTGAGTGTTTCCAGCGCATCGGGCATGAAATCCGCATAATGCTCCCAGCGGCGCAGGGCGGTCTTGTAGATCGGCTGCACCACCTGCGCATAGCTCGCGGTCTTGATCCGCTCGCGGCTTTGCGCGGTTTTCTGATGATCGAGCATCGCCGGATCCCACTCCAGCCCGAGGAAATCGACCAGCGGGCGCAGGGTGGCCTCGGCATCCTCGACCACATCCTCGTAACGTAGGGTGAAATAGGAAAAGTCGAGCTTTTCGGTATAAAGTCGCCAGAGATCGAAGGTTTCGTCATATATCCCGGCTGAAGATTCCGGCGTTATGAAATTTGCATTGGCGTCATTCATGGCGAAGTTCTGCATGAAGCAACTGAAGACCACGTCGGCGGGGTCGCGGAGCGCAAGGATGAACTTTGCCTTCGGGAACACCCGCAAAATCTCGCCGACGCGCAGGATATTGAACGGCATCCGGTCGACGCGGACGGGGGCGTCGCCGGCGTTTTTGTGCAGTTCGCGAAGATAGAGTTCCCCGGCGTTTTGGGCTTTCATGCCGGAAATACTTTCCAGACGGGAAAGTTCACCAGCGGCGTTGGTTCCGAGCTTGTTGATTAGCGACTGAACCATTGGAAGTTCTTCGGTGACAGCGATATCACCATGCCCGCGCAGGAACGTATCGAGCAGAGTTGTGCCGGAGCGGGGAAATCCGACCATAAACACAGGCTCGGCATCAAGCGTTTCGATCTTCGGCCATTTGTCGGGAGTGAACGCCGAAAAATAATCGTGACGGTACGCAATGTGATCCCGGAATCGTTTGGCGCTGAAGGTTTCCTGCGCCGCATTTTGCAGTGAATTCCGGTTGGCCTCGATGAAGAGCCGGTAGGCATCCTCATACTGTTCGAGACGGTCTTCGAGTTTTGCCATATGCGCAACGCGGGATGTTTCGAGCATCTTGTTCTCGAGCGCGGAATCTGCCGTGAAACTGACCGACTCCATCAACTCCAGCGCGCTTTGGTAGTCTTTCTCGCGGTTGGCCACCAGGCCACGGCACATAATGGTAACCGGGTGGCCGTCGAGGTGCTGTTCGAACGTGTCGAGCGAGGTTTTGAGGCCCTCGAGATCGTTGGATGCTTCCAGTTCAATCAGAATATTTGCGGCGGCTTCTGCAAAGGCGGGATCAATATCGAGTGCTTTGGCGAACGCTTTACGGGCGGATGCGGTTTCTTTTTTTTCCAGATACACCAGTCCGAGCGTATTCCAGCCCTCGACAAAATCCGGCTTTATCTTCAAGGCTTTTTTCAGGTTTTGCTCGGCTTGCAACGGTTTGTGCAGGCTTAACTGAACCTTGGCCAGATTCCGGAGGATTTCAAAATTGCGCGGGTCTATACGCACACCTTTCGAAAAATATTTTTCGGCCTCGCGCAGGCGGTCGGCTTCGGCAGCTACTCCGCCCAGAATGTTGAACAGCAGGGCCTCGCGCGGGTATTTTTTCAGAAGTTGCTGTGCATAGGCATTCGCCGGTTCCAACTGCCCGGACTTGAATAAACTGGCGGCTTTAGTCAGTTCTGCGTATTTCTGACGCGCGGCGGCATTAATTTGCACAGGCTATACCTTTTTCATAAACGCCGTTTTCAAAACGATGGTAGCTTTGCCGATCCGGCATTCGATCTGTTCTGGGTTTCCCGTCAGGCGCACGTTCTTGATCTGCGAGCCGCGCTTCAGGGTTTTCGACATGCCTTTGACCTTGAGGTCCTTGATGACCATTACTGTATCACCATCCTCGATGATGGTGCCGTTGCTGTCTCTCGTTTCCATGGAATGTCCTTTCAGTCCGGTGCCAGCATATAGCCCGCGCCGCGCACGGTCTGCAAGTAGCGCGGGCGCTTGGGGTCGGCCTCCAGTTTCCGGCGCAGGCGGGTGATCTGCACGTCGATGGCGCGTTCCTGTGCGCCGCCGCCATCGCGCCCCAGTTCCTCGACCAGCTGCGCGCGGCTGACCGCCTCGTGCGGGCGGGCGGCAAAGATGCGCATCAGGGCGGCCTCGGTGGCGGTCAGGCGGATCCTCTCGTCCTGGCGCCACATCTCGTTGCGGCTGACGTCATAGCGCAGATCGGCGAGGTGCAGGGTCTTCGGCGGCTCTACTTTTACCTCGGTTTTCGGAATGCGGCGCAGGATGGCGTTGACACGCAGCAGAAGTTCCTGCGGCTCGAAGGGTTTGGGCAGGTAGTCATCGGCCCCCATTTCCAGCCCTTTGATGCGGTCCTCCGCCTCGCCGCGCGCCGTGAGCAGCATGATCGGGGTCGCGAGGCTGCGGCGCAGGTCGCGGGTCAGGGCAAAGCCGTCCTCGCCGGGCATCATCACATCGATAATCAGCATATCGAATTCCAGCCCGTCCAGCAGGCGCCGCGCATGGGCGGCGTCGCGGGCGGCAGTCACCAGATAGCCGCTGCGGGCGAGGAATTTTTTCAGCAACCCGCGAATGCGTTCGTCGTCATCAACGATCAGCAGATGGGCTTCCGCGTTGTCCTCGAAAGCGGCCATCAGGAGGCGCCACCCTCGTTCAGGAGTTTCTCGCGCATGGCCGGATCAATCATCTGCTCCAGCACGGTGCGGAAACCGTGGACGGCCTCGGGACCGGCGTTGGAGTAGGCCTTGCGCATGCGCTTGCGCTGTGCGTCCGACAGTTCGCGTTCGAGCGCGATACCCTCCTCGGTCAGGAACAGGTTGCGCTGGCGGCGGTCCTGTGTGCCGATGCGGCTTTCCACCAGACCATCCTCGACAAGCTGGCGCAGCACGCGGTTGAGGGATTGCTTGGTGACCCCGAGAATATCCAGCAGGTCGTTGACCGTCAGCCCCGGCGTGCGGTTGATGAAATGGATCGCACGGTGGTGCGCGCGACCGTAGGCGTAGTTTTCCAGAATCCGGTCGGGATCGGCGGTGAAGCCGCGATAGGCAAAAAACATCAGCTCGATTCCCTGCCGGAGTTGCTCGTCCGTCAGGAAAAGCAGTTGTTCCGAACGCCCCATCGGGCGAGATAACCGTTTGCTGTGCATTGTCTTTCCCCTGCATGTTTCAGCTTGTTCACAGTTTATGTCAGTCTTGTTGACTTTCCAAGAATCATTTGTTAGCAAAATGTGGAAAACGTGAAATAAACTGTCGAATATTGGCGCTAATGCGCAATATTTGCAAAATTCGAGAGGAACGGCAATGGCTATGGCACCCTATGATGACCGCAACGGCTACATCTGGATGGATGGAGAACTGGTGGAGTGGCGCGACGCGAAGGTGCATATCCTGACGCACGCGCTGCATTATGCCTCCTCGGTTTTCGAGGGCGAGCGCTGCTACAACGGCAAAATCTTCAAAAGCCGCGAGCATTCCGAGCGGCTGCTGAAATCCGGCGAATACATGGACATGCCGATCCCCTACACGGTTGACGAGATCGAGGCGGCCAAGGAAGCGGCGCTGAAAGCCAACGGCTTGACCGACGCTTACGTTCGTGTTCTGGCTTGGCGCGGTGCCGGCACCGATATGGGGGTCGCGGCTGCCGCCAATCCGGTGCATATGGCGGTCGCGGTCTGGGAATGGGGCGCCTATTATGGCGACGCGAAATATCAGGGTGCGAAGCTCGACATTTCCAAATGGCGCCGCCCCGATCCGGCAACGATCCCCTGTTTTGCCAAGGCGGCAGGGCTCTATATGATCTGCACCATGTCCAAGCACGCGGCCGAGGCCAAGGGCTGTTCCGACGCGATGATGTATGATTACCGCGGCTATGTGGCCGAGGCGACCGGAGCGAATATCTTTTTCGTCAAGGACGGGGTTGTGCATACGCCCATTCCCGATGCCTTCCTGAACGGTATCACCCGCCAGACGGTGATCGGGATGCTGAAAGACAAGGGTGTCGAGGTGGTCGAGCGCCACATCATGCCCGAGGAACTGGCGGATTTCGAGCAGTGCTGGCTGACCGGCACAGCGGCGGAGGTGACACCGGTCGGGCAGATCGGGGATTATACCTTCGAGGTTGGAGATCTGGCCCGCGATATTGCGGAAAGCTACGAGAAGCTGGTGCGGGAATAACCTTCTGAAAATAAAGTATAAGGGCGCGCCAATTGGCGCGCCTTTTTTGCTGGCGACTAAACTACTAAACCGGTTTAATGGTTTTGAACGTTTCAGGAGAACAGCATGAGCGAACCCCGCAAAATCATTATCGACACCGATCCGGGGCAGGATGACGCCGTTGCCATCCTGCTGGCGCTGGCCTCGCCGGAGATCAAGGTTCTGGGTATCACCACCGTGGCCGGCAACGTGCCGCTTTCCCTGACGCAGAAAAATGCGCGCAAGATCTGCGAACTTGCGGGGCGGCCGGATGTGGCGGTCTATGCCGGTGCCGAGCGCCCCTTGCTGCGCCCGCTGGTGACGGCGGAATATGTGCATGGCAAGACCGGTCTCGACGGGCCGGATCTGCCGGAGCCGGAAATGCCGTTGCGCGATACCCATGCCGTCGATTTCATTATCGAAAGCCTGCTGTCGCACGAGGCCGAGGAAATAACCCTCTGCGCCCTCGGACCGCTCACCAATCTGGCGCTGGCGATGGCCCGCGCGCCGGAGATCGTGCCGCGCATCCGCGAGATCGTGCTGATGGGCGGCGGCTGTTTCGAGGGCGGCAATGTCACCCCCGCCGCCGAGTTCAACATCTATGTCGATCCGCACGCCGCCAGACGGGTGCTGGATTCCGGCGTGCCTCTCACCATGTTCCCGCTCGATGTCACGCACAAGGCCCTGACCACGCGCACCCGCCTCGATGCGTTTCGCGCGCTTGGCAACAGGGCAGGGGTGGCGACGGCGGAGCTGCTGGATTTCTATGAACGCTTCGACGAGGAAAAATACGGCACCGACGGCGGCCCCTTGCATGATCCCAATGTCATCGCATGGTTGCTGAAGCCCGAAATCTATCAGGGCCGCCATATCAACGTGGAGGTCGAAACCGCCAGCGAGCTGACCATGGGCATGACCGTGG
>WFTU01000251.1 GCA_015485375.1 Paracoccaceae bacterium
ATTGCCGACAGCGTCGGTGCCATCCTGATGGTCGATATGGCTCATTTCGCCGGTCTGGTGGCGGCGGGCGAGCATCCCTCCCCCTTCCCGCACGCGCATGTGGCAACCACGACCACCCATAAAACCCTGCGCGGCCCGCGCGGCGGCATGATCCTGACCAACGACGCGGATATCGCGAAAAAGGTCAACTCGGCCATCTTCCCCGGCATTCAGGGCGGCCCGCTGATGCACGTCATCGCCGCCAAGGCCGTGGCCTTCGGCGAGGCCCTGCGCCCCGAGTTCAAGACCTACCAGAAAGCCGTGCGCGCCAACGCGGTGGTGCTGGCCGAAACCCTGATGAAAGGCGGCCTCGATATCGTCACCGGCGGCACCGACACCCATGTGATGCTGGTCGATCTGCGTCCGAAAGGCGTGAAAGGCAACGCGACCGAAAAGGCTTTGGGGCGCGCCCATATCACCTGCAACAAGAACGGCATCCCCTTCGATCCGGAAAAACCGATGGTAACCTCCGGCGTGCGCCTCGGCACCCCGGCCGGCACCACCCGCGGCTTTGGCGAGGAAGAATTCCGCATGATCGGCGAAATGATCGTGGAGGTCGTCGACGGCCTCGCCGCCAATGGCGAGGACGGCAATAGCGCGGTCGAGGAAGCGGTGAAGGCCAGGGTTCTGGCCCTTTGCGAACGCTTCCCGATGTACCCGAACCTCTAAACAACAAAGGGCGGCCCGTTTCCGGCGCCGCCCTCTGCCCTCTCAGTCTTGCTGGCCTGTTCGCAAAAGCCGCAGACTTTAGTCGTCGTTGCCTTCGGAGCCGTTGTCGTCGGAACCGTTCCGGTCCGAACCGTTGTCATTGCGGTCGTTGTCGCGCGAACCGTTGTCGTCGCGGCCATTGTCGTCATTCCCGTTACCGTCATCGCCCGGCATGCCGCTGGCCATGGCACCTGCGCCATTGGCAACAGTGTCGACAACAGCGCCGGTTGCGGCGGTGTATGTGATCTGGCGGGTCACACCGGCAGCCGATACAGCGTTGACAACATAGTCACCGTTCGCGCTTTTGACGACGCTGGTGATGGTGTAACCTTGCGCGTTCAGCTGGCTTTTGATCTGCACAACAATCGGGTCGTTGGCCAGAGCGGCCGGAACACCCGTCGTCGCGGGAGCGGCCAGATTGATAGCCGGTGCTGCCGGAGCAGTTGCGGGCGCGGTCTGTGCGGAAACAGCAGCAGCAGACAGTACGAGTGCGGATACGGCGGATACAAAGGTGATCGATTTCATTTTCAGGTTCTCCAGTTTGGGTTTGTGTGTGTTTGTGTGTAGTCGGTTAGTGTTTCGGGTCGTCCACAACGCTGTGTTGCGATGGGATGAATTTGGACCACCGGCCCGAAAACCTGAATTGCGTTTTGGGTATAAATCCGGCTTCTAAACCGAAGCGGTATCGCCCGGAATTCGCCGGTTTTTTGCCCCTGAAGGCCCATAAACCGCGCTTAAGCGAAAGTTTATGCCCCCGTTTTCCCTGTTTTTCGGGGGGGATTCGCGAAAAACCTGCCGGAACGACTCAAACGCCCCTGCGCGACAAGCACGACAAACAGAATCGGAAAAACCGGAATTCGGGGGCTGAAAAAGAAAACCCCGCCGGAATACGGCGGGGTTTTGCAACAATCGGGGCGACCGGAGCCGCCGCGTAATCTAGCCTTTGTCGCGAATCCATACCTCGACACGGCGATTGACCGCCTTGCCGTCGGCAGAATCGTTGCACCCCAGCGGCGCAACCTCGCCAAAGCCGACCGCGACCAGCGGTACGTTGGCGGCGTCGCCACCCAGTGCTTCGTTCAGCGCATCCAGAACCTGCTGGGCACGGCGTTTCGACAGCGCCTCGTTCTGCCCGCCTGTTCCGGCAGCGTCGGAGAACCCGGCCAGAACCACCTCTTTACCGGTCAGGTCGGTGCTGCGAATGAACTCCGCCAGACGCGGAATATCGCCCACGGCCTGCGCGTCAAGCTGCGCGACACCGGTTTTGAAGCGGAAGGTGGTGGACAGACGGTCCGCCACGGCCAGCTCGGCAAACACTTTCTGCACGCGACGGAAAGTGGCGTCGTTCTGCGTGTCCAGCATGGAGTTGATCAGACGCCGCCCCTGATGCTCGATCGCCAGCGAGGTAATCGTCTGGTTGACAAAGCCCGCTTCGGCGATCGCTTCCTGTGCGGCCGGAGACTGCACATAGTTCAGGAAACCGGTCATCTTCTCGGCCCGGTCCTGCGCCCGCGAGGCGGTGCGCACGGAACTGGTGTAGAAATACACACGCCGCGCCAGCGGATACTCACCGGTCTTGATGGTAAAGTCGCTCGGCTCCGAGACGAAACCGCAGGTGCCGCGCACCGGCATGGCGCGCAGGTCCCCCTTGGCGGAAATGCTGGTAAATCCGATACCGGCCGGGTCGGCCTTCACGGCAGCAACCAGATCGGCGTCGTCATTGAACGCTTTGGCGTTCGGCGCGAAAGTGCCGTTCACGTCATGGAACACCACGCGGGCAAAGTCGGTGGTGGTGCCGGATGCATCATTGCGGCGATACAGGTTGATCGCCATGTCCGGCCCGCCAACCTGCGACCAGTTGGTGATGGAGCCGCTGAAGATTCCGGCCATTTCCTCGACCGAAAGCGATTTCACCGGATTGCCGTCCGGCACAACGATCACCACCCCGTCAAGCGCGGCCACGATCTGGTTTGCGGCGTCAAAGGGATCCCCCAGACCGGCGGCGATCAGCTGCTCGGCCTCGTCGGGGCGCACGGTGCGTGTCGACATCACGATCTCGGCGCTACCTTCGAGCAGGGCCTGGAACGCGGTCTCGGAACCGAAAGAATAGATATCCACATCGGCAAACGGGTTTCCGTCCGGCAGAACGAAGGAGTATTTCGTCACCCCTTCGGTATCCGAAGGCAGCTGTTCGAGCGACAGCCCGAACCCGCCCGCGAAGCTGCGGAAAATTCCGGGAATCAGCGTGTTCCCGATGGTGCTGGACCCCGAGAGGCGGAAATCCACATCGATCAGTTCGGGACAATCGCCGATACATTCGACTTCGTCCGCCAGAATACTGAGATTGCCAAGCATGGTCTTGAGGACATAGTTCTGCCCGTCAAACTCGACGAGCTCACCTGTCATTGACACCGTTCCGTCCATGGACCGCAGCGTGACGGTCTGTGAAAACGCCGTGCTGCCCATCAGAAACGCGGCGGCTGTTATGGATAACAGCGATTTTGAAATACCTTTGACGCGCACAAGAATCCCCTTTCGTAGTTCGGCCCGGCCGGGCCAGTGGAATCTGTCGGGAGTGCTTCCGAAAGCCTGCCCATACCTTGACCATACAATTATGGCGGTAATTTTCCACAGAAAAATTCATCGCGGTTGAAAGCGGCCCGCAAGGGCTGCCTTCAACTGCAATGTTCCGCTGGCGCCGCGAAAGGGCGGCGGCGCCTGTTTACACCCCGACGCTAGCGCGCGTCGCGGATCCAGATCTCTACCCGGCGGTTGGTCTCGCGACCCTGCTCGGTGCTGTTGCAATCAAGCGGCGACGCCTCGCCAAAACCCTTCGATACGATATCGAAGCCCTTGCCGTCGTCGCCCAGCGCCTCGTGCAGCGCATCGACGATGAACTTCGCCCGCCGCGCGGACAGGGAAACATTGGTTCTGGCCGACCCGAAGGAATCCGTGAAGCCGAGGACCAGCACTTCCTTGCCGGTCATATCGCGTTCGCGCAGGAAATCCGCCAGATTGAGCAGGTCCCTCGACCCGCGCTCGTCAAGCCGCGAAAACCCTTTGCCAAAACGGAAAGTCGTGGACACCCGTGTTGCGCCGCGCAGCTCCTTGGCGATCGTTTTCAGCGAGTTGAAGCTGACCGTTTCCTGATCGGTGAGGATCATGTTGAGCAACCGGTTACCCTGCCCGTTAACCGCGCGGATGCCAATCAAATCGTCCACATATCCGGCCGCGGCTACAGCCGCCTGCGCCTCGTCGGTTCTGACGAAATCCAGAAACGCCTGCACGGGACCGGAGCGTTCGGCCCCGCCCGAGACAATATAGAACCGCTGCGAGAGCGGATATTCCTCGGCCCGCAGCGCAAAATCGGTCGGGGTCGAATAGATACCGCACTCGCCCTGCAGCGACAGCACCCTGCCGCCGTTCACACCGCCCATGCCGGTAAAGGCGATAGCGGCGGGATCGGACGAAACGCGGGCATTCAATTCTTCGTTATTGGCGACTTCGGTAACGCTGTCGGCATAGTCCAGTTTATCGGGCGCCAGAAATTCGCCGGTAAAATGCGAGCTTTCGCCCATATCGCGCGCCAGCATATAGGGCCTGATCTCCAGGTTCGGCCCGCCAACCTCGGACCAGTTGGTGATCTTGCCGGAATATATGCCGGCAATCTGTTTCCCGGTCAGGGAATCAACCGGATTGCCCGGCGATACGACAAAGCCGAGACCATCGAGCGCGACCACGTATTCGGACACCCTGCCTGCCGCGCCCTCTTTCTCTCCGGTCAGGGCGGTTCGCTGTTCTTCGGTAAACGGCACCGTCAGCATTCCGATCTGCGCCTCGCCAGCAACCAGTGCATCGACAACGGTGTCTTCCCCGTCCGGAGCCACGGTGATTTCCACATAGGGTTCCCCGTCAGCCGTTGTCAGCACGAATACGGATTTGCCGTCATCAGCCCCGATCTGCTCGGTGACCGTCATATCCTGCATCAGCGCGAAATAGCGGATCAGCTCGGGCATCAGCCCCTCGCCGATGGCACTGGACCCGACAATCGAGAAGCGGGTCTGGTCGATCAGCGACGGGCAATCCACACCGTCACAAATCACCTTGCTCGCATCCAGAGAGATCACCCCGAGCAAGCCGCGCAGGACATAGGTCTTGCCGTCAAAGGAGATCAGCTCGCCGGAAACCGCCATCGAGCGGTCTGGCGTCAGAAGGGTAATCGGTTCCCCCTGTGCCGTCGTGGCCAATAGCGCGGATGTCAGAAAGAGGGCGGCCGAGGGCCGCAGTTTCGAAAGAATAGCCATAATAGCTCCCTACAATAGTTTACGCGCCACCGAAAAAAGATGGCCCACTTGTTACATTTCACATGCCGCAACAAAAACCTGCGGCGAGGACAATTTCTCCATGTACAAACTGGAGCGATACCGGTTCGATTTCAATAAACATTATCGGTTTGAGGGTTGTCTAACGCGACGTAACCCTCAATCGAGGGTATATCTATCTGATTTATATATCAAATTTGCACCCTCCGGCGGCAGGGCGCGCTGATAGCTCTCTCGCCGGTTTAACATTGCAAACCAGCGTTCGACATGCGGGAATTGCGACAGGTCAACAAAAACCCGCGCAACATAGGCCGAATATCCCACCGCGATATCCACCGCGCTGAAAGTCGAGAGCAGATAGTCCCGCCCCGCCAGATGCGCGTCCAGCACCTCCAGCGTTTTCTCCAGCCGCCGCGCTTCCAGCTTCATGATCAGTGGCGAGCGGTCCTTGTCCTCGTAGATCACGATGTGCTGTTGCGTCAGCGCCGCGCCATGCACGGCGACGGTTTCGGCGTAGTGCAGCCATTGCAGCCATTCCATGCGCTCGGGCGTGCCGGGAGCGCGGAATAAATCGCCGCTGTCCAGCGTCTCGCACAGGTATTCGGTGATCGCGCCGGTCTCGAACAACACCTTGTCGTCGATTTCCAGCGCCGGAACGCGGCCCAAAGGGTGTTTGGCCAGATACGCCTCGCTACGCAGTTCCGGCCCGAAGTCATGCACCACCAGTTCGAAATCCACGCCCAGTTCATACAGCAGCCAGAGCGTGCGCATCGAGCGCGCCTGATGGCAATGATGCAGGACCAGTCTCATCGTTCCACCCCCACTGCGGCCAGCACCATATCCAGATAGATCTCCTCGACCATATCGACCGAGAGCCGCCCGCCGTCGCGATACCATGTGTTCATGCCGGTCAGCATGGCGATGATGGCAAAGGTCGCGACCTTCACATCCGCCACCTTGAAATCGCCGCTCGCCTTGCCGTCGGCCAGAATGGACTGCAACAGGCCTTCGTAGCGGCGGCGCTGTTTCTCGATACGGGCGAAATTGTCCGGCTCCAGATTGCGCAGCTCCATGTAGGAGATAAACACCTCCTCGGCCCGCGGCAGGTGGAAACGGATGTGGAAACGCACGAAACACTCCAGCCGTCTGGCGGGATCGTTCGTGTCGGGCTTGGGCGCATCGTCCCATGCCTGCAGCAATTCCTCCATATGGCGGTTGAGCAGGTCGAACAGCAGGGTCTGCTTGTCGGCGGTGTAAAGATAGAGCGCCCCCGCCTGCACCCCGATCTCCCGCGCGATCTGGCGCATGGAAACGGCGGCGTAGCCATCGCGCGAAAACAGTTTCAGCGCCGCTGCGCGAAGCTGTCGCGCGGTCTCCTCTCCGCTGGATCCGGTTTTGCGTGCCATGGCTGTCCCTGTTGCTTTTGAACAGGTTAACTGAACGGTCGTTCAAATGTAAAGTGCTACGACTGGTCGAAACGTTTCTTCACAAAGGCCCCCGGCGCGGGCTCGATGACACCATGCACCGCCCCTGCCGCGCGGGCGGGCACCTTCTTGCCGGAGCGCCGTTTCAGCCATTTGTCCCAGTCCGGCCACCAGCTTCCGGCGGTTTCCTGCGCGCCCGCACGCCAGTCCTCCAGCGTTTCCGGCGCAAGGTCGCCATCGCTCCAGAACTGGTATTTCTTCGCGGCGGGCGGGTTCACCACCCCCGCGATATGGCCGGAGCCGGACAGCACGAACCGCACCTTGGCGTTCTCCATCTTGCGCGCGCCGCAATAGACCGAGGGCGCCGGCGCAATATGGTCGTCCACCGTGGCGATATGGTAAACCGGCGTGGTGATGTCGGTGATCGAGAGAGTCTCGCCCTCCACTTCCAGCGAACCGTCCACCAGACGGTTCTCGACATAGAAATTCCGCAGATAGAAATGATGCACCCGTGCCGGCATCGCCGTGGAATCGGCATTCCAGTAAAGCAGATCGAAGGGGAACGGCTCTTTCCCCAGCATGTAGTTGTTGACCACATAGGACCAGATCAGGTCGTTGGAGCGCAGCATGTTGA
>WFTU01000252.1 GCA_015485375.1 Paracoccaceae bacterium
GCGGAGAGGTGGCTGCCATCCAGCGACAGCAGGGCTTGTGCCACTTCGCCCTCCTGAATGAAGCGCGCGCCTTCCAGAGACATGACCTCCAGCACGTCGGCCATTTCGGGGTTTCTCAGGATGTCACCCTCGGCAAGCAAGGCGCCGGACTTTGTGTAAAGCGCCCCGGATTCCGGCGAGGCGCGGTAGATCGGCTCGACGTAGCCGATGACCTCGGCCTGAAACGCCGTCATGGTGACGCCGTTGCGTGCGACGTTGATGGCAGGCGTGGCCAGCTCCGGCATCGGGATGCGGCCGAAACGTTTGTGCGCCTCGAACAGGCCGGGGATCAGGCCGGGGGTGGCGATGGTCCCTGCCCCGCAATGGAAAATCTGCTGCGTTTCGCCGAAATCGACCTCGATCTCGCGCAGGTCGGTGCCGGTGCGTTTGCGTTTCGGGGTCTGCACGAAAGCATCGAGCAAATGTGCCGGACCGTCCGGCGGGGCAATCATCATGAAGCCGCCCGCCAGCGGCGAGGCGAGAACCGGTTCCGTGATACAGGCCATCAGCGCGCCGGCAATGGCGGCGTCCACGGCGGAGCCACCCGCGCGCAGGATCTCGGCGGCGGCTTCGGTGGTCAGGTGGTGGCCGGATGAAACGGCGAATTGGCCCATGTGGTTCCCCAAAGAAAAGACGCCGCCCTTTTCGGGGCGGCGCCGTGTTTTTGTCAAGCGTTTTGCGCCTACTGTGCCTTGATGGCTGCCGCCAGAACCTCGTCGTCAACGAAAGGTTCATACTGTTTGAAGTTGTCGGCAAACATATTGGCCAGTTTCGCGGCCTGCACGTCATAAGCCTCGCCGTCATCCCATGTCTGGCGCGGGTCGAGCAGAACCTTGGCGATGCCCTTGACCGAGACCGGAACCTCGAAACCGAAGTTGGGATCGATGCGGAACTCGCGTTCGGCCATGGAACCGTCGAGCGCGGCCGTCAGCAGCGCGCGGGTGGCGCGGATCGGCATGCGCGAGCCGCCCATGCCTTTCGGCCCGCCGGTCCAGCCGGTGTTGACCAGCCAGCAATGGGCGCCGGTTTCGGCGATTTTCTTGCGCAGCAGGTCACCGTAGACTTCCGGACGACGCGGCATGAAGGGCGCGCCGAAACAGGTAGAGAAGGTCGGGATCGGCTCGGTCACGCCTTTCTCGGTGCCAGGCACCTTGGCGGTGAAGCCGGACATGAAGTGATACATGGCCTGCGCCGGTGTCAGGCGCGCGATCGGCGGCAGAACCCCGAAAGCGTCGCAGGTCAGCATGATGACGTTTTTCGGCACACCGCCGCGCGAGGTTTCCGACGCGTTGGAGATATACTCCAGCGGATAGGCGCAGCGCATGTTCGGCGTCAGGCTGTCATCGGCAAAGTCCAGTTCGCGGGTATAGGGATCGTAAACCATGTTCTCGATCACCGTCGCGAATTTCTTCGTCGTGGCGTAGATTTCCGGCTCGGCTTCCTCGGAGAGGTTGATGGTCTTGGCGTAGCAGCCCCCCTCGAAGTTGAAGATGCCCTCGTCGGACCAGCCGTGCTCGTCATCGCCGATCAGGATACGCTCGGGATCGGCGGACAGCGTGGTTTTGCCGGTGCCCGACAAGCCGAAGAAGATCGCGGAATCATCCGGATCGTCCTGCGCGTGGTTGGCGGAGCAGTGCATCGCCATGACGCCCTTGCCCGGCAGGATGTAGTTGAGGACGGAGAAAACGCCCTTCTTGATTTCACCGGCATAGGAGGTGTCGCCGATCAGGATCAGTTTTTTCTCGAAGGAAATCGCGATCACGGTTTCGGAGCGGCACCCGTGGCGCTCGGGGTCGGCCTTGAAGGTCGGGCAGTTGATGATGGTGAAATCGGACTCGAACGTCTCGATTTCGTCCAGCTCGGGACGGCGCAGCATGTGATGGATGAACAGCGAGTGCCATGCCAGCTCGGTGATGACGCGCACATTCAGGCGATGGGCCGGATCGGCGCCGCCGAACAGGTCGTTGACGAAATACTCGCCGCCCTTCATGTGTTCGAGCATATCCGCATGCAGGCGGTCGAAAGCGTCGGCCGCCATCGGTTTGTTGTTTTCCCACCAGATGGAATCTTCGACCGAAGGCTCGCGAACAACGAATTTGTCGTTGGGCGAGCGGCCGGTGTGCTTGCCGGTGGACACGAGGAACGTTCCGCCGTTACCGATTTCGCCTTCGCCGCGTGCAACGGCTTCTTGTATCAGGGCTGCGAGCTGCAGATTGTAATGGGCTGTTTTAACGCCTGAAATACCTGTCTTTTCCAGCGTTTGTGCCGGATTGACCTTGCCGGTTTCCATGATTGCGTGATCCTTAAACCACGAGGGGCAGGTGCAGTGCCATGACTGACCCCTCAAACATAAAGATGTTGCCGCAAATTCGGGAGGGCCAATCCCGACAAAAGCGCCAGCACCTGAATGCTGATTCTTCCGTGCAGCATAGTAAGGCCCTCCCTATAACATGTCATTTTTGTGAATCCACCCGCCAATACGGAAACTTTTGTCGCACTGCACAATTTTGTTGTTATTTGCACGCGTCGGGTGAAACGATTGTTGCAACGAATGCCCTATTCCGCAATGATAGGTCGTAGCGGATGCGCGCAGGGGGCGAAGATGGCTAGAATCATACTGGTAGATGACGATCGCAATATTTTGACATCGGTTTCAATGGCACTCGAGTCCGAAGGATTCGAGGTGGAAACCCATACGGACGGCGTCTCGGCCTTGTCGGCCTTGCTGAATGACGAGCCGGATCTGGGCGTGTTCGACATCAAGATGCCGCGCATGGACGGGATGGAGCTGTTGCGCCGCTTGCGCCAGACATCGGAAATGCCGGTGATTTTCCTGACCTCCAAGGACGATGAAATCGACGAGGTTCTGGGACTGCGCATGGGGGCGGACGACTATATGCGCAAGCCGTTCTCGCAACGTCTGCTCATCGAACGGATCAAGGCGATCCTGCGGCGCAAGGATGCGAACGGCGGGCAAGGCGACGGCGGCGGGGATCCCGCGCAGGCTGCCTTTACCACCGGAAGCCTGACCATGGATCCGATGCGCCACAAGGTGACCTGGAAAGGCGAGGATGTTTCCCTGACCGTGACCGAGTTCCTTATCCTGCAGGCGCTGGCCGCGCGCCCCGATGTGGTCAAGAGCCGCGACCAGCTGATGGATGTGGCCTATGACGATCAGGTCTATGTGGATGACCGCACTATCGACAGCCATATCAAGCGCCTGCGCAAGAAATTCCGTGCGCATGACAAGGAATTCTCCTCCATCGAGACACTTTACGGGGTCGGCTACCGGTTCATCGAGGCCTGATGGCGGAGACGCGGGAAAAACCCGAACTGGCCGCACCCGCGCTGCAGAATACGCGGTGGCGTTTCGGCGGGGCCATGTCCGGCACCCGCTCGCCCCTGACCCGCAAGATTATCACCTTCAACCTCGTGGCCCTCAGCCTGCTGGTTACCGGCATCCTGTTCCTGAACCAGACACGCGAGGGCGTCATCGATCTGCGCAAGCGGATGCTGGTGGCTGATGCGCAGGTGCTGTCGATCACGCTGGCGCAACAGCTTGAACTGACCGGCTCGAACAATATCATGGACCCGCAGATGTTTGTTCTTCTGGAACAGCTCAGCAAACCCATCAATTCCCGCGCACAGATTTTTTCCGAGGACGGGGCCTTGTTGACCAATGTGGATGGTCGGCCCGAAGCCTTCAGGCCGGTGGAAGTCACTGTTCCGGGTCGGACAAACTCCCTTGACGACATCCTGTCGGATGTGGGCAACCGTCTCGCCGCTGTGTTCGGGCGGAGCGCCTCGACCGAGGAGACAGCTGAGCAACAGGTCGGCAATGTCGATGTCGCACTGCAGGCCATCCGGAACGGGCGCCCCAATCTGGTGGTATCGCTCAACAGTGCCGAGCAGACGATTATCACCGTCGGTGTTCCCATTGTGTTGCAAGGCGAAAATATCGGAGCGGTGGTTCTGTCCACGCTCGGTGGCGAGATCGACAGCTATCTGAGTGGCGAGCGCAAACAGATTTTGCAGGTGTTCTTTCTGGCGATTGTATCCTCGATATTGCTGTCCGTAGCACTGGCGAACACCATTGGCCGGCCGTTGCGCGATCTGGCCGAGGCGGCGCGGCGCGGCAGTATCCAGAAATCCGGACGTATCAATCCGGACCGCGTCAAAATTCCCGACATGAGCGCGCGCCCCGACGAGATCGGAGAGTTGTCGCGCCAGTTGCGCAATATGACCGAGGCGCTCTATGACCGGATCGAGGCGAATGAATCTTTTGCCGCAGATGTCGCGCATGAAATCAAGAATCCGCTGACCTCGCTGGGGTCAGCCGTGGAAAGCATGGAATATGCCAGAACCGACGCCGACCGGAAAAAGCTGTTGGATGTAATCCGCGACGACGTGCGGCGGATGGACCGGCTGGTGACCGATATTTCCAACGCCTCGCGGCTGGATGCGGAGCTGGCGAAAGACGAGATGGAAGTTATCGACCTCGGGCAACTGCTGAAAAACATCTGTGACTATCAGGCCGAGCTCGCGCAGAAACAGGGTGTGCGGGTGATTGCGCGTCTTCCTGACAAACCGTTCGAGATTCGCGGGCTGGAAAACCGGCTGGCGCAGGTGTTTGTCAATCTGGTGACAAATGCCGTGTCTTTCGTGCCCGAAGGCGGGCAAGTCACGGTGACGCTGACCCTTGATGGCGAGCAGGCGCAGATTCTGGTTGAGGACACCGGTCCGGGTATTCCCGAAGAAAACCTCAAGGATATTTTCAAACGGTTCTATTCCAGCCGCCCGAAACAGGAGTTCGGGAACAACTCCGGCCTCGGTCTGGCGATCTCTCGCCAGATTGTCGATGCGCATGGCGGCAAGGTCTGGGCCGAGAATATCTATGGCCCCGACGGTGAAACCCGCATCGGGGCGCGCTTCACCGTGACGCTGCCGGTATGACATCCCGTAACGGAACAATCCATGCGAGTTGCGTCGCGATGGACGGGCGGGCGGTTCTGGTTACGGGAGGATCGGGGAGCGGTAAATCGGCGCTGGCGCTGGCGCTGATCGCGCGCGGAGGCGTGTTGGTGGCTGACGACAGGGTGGTTTTGACCGCGCAAGACGAAAGCCTGATAGCCACCGCACCCGCAGCCATTTCCGGGTTCATCGAGGCGCGGGGAATCGGGTTGCTGCGTGCGCCTGTGGTCGAGAGTGCCGAAGTGGTTTGCCTCGTCGATCTCGACCAGCCGGAGCCGGAGCGCCTGCCGCCACACCGCACGATCACGCTATCGGGTATTGAGGTTGATCTGGTTTTTGGCAAAGATACCTCTGCCCTGGCAGATGCTCTGCCCCTTTTGATACGAAACGGCCGCCATGCCTGATATACCCGACAACCGCCTGTTGCTGATCACCGGCCCTGCCGGAGCCGGTCGCACGACCGCGATCCATATTCTGGAGGACATGGGTTATGAAGCCATCGACAACCTGCCGCTGGGCCTGCTGCCCCGCCTGCTGAGCGGCGGGCCGCTGACCCGCCCGCTGGCCATCGGGATCGACACGCGCACACGCGGGTTTGCGGCAAGGGCCTTGCTGAAACTGCTGGATAACCCCGCTGGACAGAAACCGGAACTGGTCTTCATGGACTGCTCCGAAGAAACGCTGCTGCGCCGGTTCAGTGAAACCCGCCGTCGCCATCCCGTCGCCCCGGACGAAACCCCGATAGTCGGCATCCGGCGGGAAAAGGATATTCTTGCCGGTTTGCCGGAGGTGGCCGATTACCTGATCGATACCTCGGACCTGTCGCCGCACGACCTGAAGGCGGAAATGCAGCAGCTGTTCCACACCGGCAAGGCGGAAAGCCTCGCACTGTCGGTGCAGTCTTTTTCCTACAAACGCGGCACGCCACGCGGGGTCGATATGATTATCGACTGCCGGTTCCTGCGCAATCCGCATTGGGAACCGGAATTGCGCGCCGCAGACGGAACCGATCCCGGGGTGGCGGAATACATCAGGGCCGATCCGCTGTTCGAACCATTCTTCGACCAACTGTGCGGCATGTGTCGCCTGTTGTTGCCGGCCTATCGGAAAGAGGGTAAATCGTATTTTTCTGTCGGTCTGGGCTGTTCGGGGGGTAAACATCGTTCTGTTTTTGTGACAGAACATCTTGCGAATCTGCTTGAAGCCGAGGGCTGGCAGGTGTCTATACGCCACCGTGAACTGGAACGCCGCGCATCGGATGGCGCCAAGTCGGAAGGAAACGAAACCGGATGATCGGCATTGTGATCGTAGCACATGGCGGGCTGGCCCGCGAGTACGTCGCGGCGATGGAGCATGTGGTCGGAAAACAGACCGGAATCACCTATGTCGCCATCGGTGCAGACAGCGACCGCGCGGAAAAACAGCAGGAAATCAATAAAGCCGTTGAAAGTGTCGACACCGGAGACGGTGTCGTTGTGGTCACCGACATGTTTGGTGGTACGCCTTCGAATCTGGCGGTAAACGCTTGTAACTGCAAAGGACGCGCCGTGATATACGGAGCAAACCTCCCGTTGTTGGTCAAACTGGCGAAGGCGCGCGACGACGGGCTGGAAAACGCAGTGAAAGTCGCGCTGGAGGCTGGTCACAAATACCTCAACTGCACCGATAAATCCGTAGCGAGCGCTTAGGGGCCGATATGATACTGGACATCAAGAACGAAAAGGGGCTGCATGCCCGCGCCTCGGCAAAATTTGTCGAAACGGTGGAAAAATTCGACGCGACCGCCGAGGTTTCGCGCGATGGCATGAGCGCGTCCGGCGACAGTATCATGGGGCTGCTGATGCTCGCGGCCTCGCAGGGCACGCAGATCGAGGTGGAGACCGCCGGTCCCGAAGCGGACGCGCTGGCCGAGGCGCTGAAAGAACTGGTGGACGGGCTGTTCGGCGAAGGCAAGTAGCTAAACCTCGAAACCGGCCTCGCGCATCAGACGGTTCGAGTTGCTCTCGATCACATCCTCGATTTTCTCCATGAAGGGGCGCAGCTCCATGCCCGCCGGAATCGGCTCCAGAAATTCCATCACCGCCGTGCCCGGCTTGATAACCGGACTGCGCCGCGCCCAGAACACGCCGCAATTGGTGGCTGCCGGCACACAGGTCTGGTTCATCTGGGTATAAAGGACACCGGCACCGACCTTGTAGGGGCTTTTGACCCCCGGCAGAACGCGGGTGCCTTGCGGGAAGATCACCGTCTGCCCGTCGTGGTGTTTGTCGGCCTTGATATGCGCGACCATCTGCTTGATCGCACCGCCTTTCTTGCCGCGCGCGACCGGCGGGCAACCGATACGCCAGCCGTAAATGCCGATCACCGGCGCCCAGAGCAGTTCGCGTTTCATGATGAATTTTACCCGCGGCAGTTTGTAGGCCAGCATCAGAATGTCGAGGAACGACATGTGTTTGGAACAGACCAGAACCTCTTCGGTCGGAACCGTGCCGCGGAATTCGACCTTCAGCCCGCAGATAAGGCGAAACATCCAGAAGGAAAACCCGCAGTAACGTTTGATAACCCAGAAGGCCCCCTCGCGTGACCACAGGGCAATCGGCAGGCACACCAGACCCCATAGAAACAGGGACAAATACATGATCAGATTGGCGAGCTGCGAGCGGATAAGGAGCATGGTTCAAGCCTGAAAAAGTGCGTTTTTTCCGGTTTATCCATACGCTTGGCAAAATACAACATCGGCAGAAAGTGCCGCAATGCTTGGAAAGCGCGGTCGGCGCGGCTAAAACTAGAGGAATACTTGATTCGCGCTTTGCGGATCGTCTTTTGGTTGGGGAACATTTCATGCGGATTACATGCCCGTCCTGCGGAACGCAGTATGACGTCGACGAAAACGATATCGCGTTTTCCGGACAGGAAGTGCAATGCAGCGAGTGTCAGGAAATCTGGATCCAGAAGCGGGACGGATCGGTTCTGGCGCTCGATACCGACGAACCCGAAGAAACGGTCGCCCCCAAGGGTGACGAAGCGCCTGCAGAAGAACCGGCCGAGCCCGGGGTTCGCCCGCCCGAAGAGACCGAAAAAGTCAAAGAGGTTTGGGACGAGATTAGCGAACTGGCCAAAACCACCGAGGATGACCCCGAAGAAGAACCGGACGAGAGCGAAAGCGACGAGGCCGACGAGGAGCCGGAAACCGACTTCCCGCCCATTCAGGAAACACCGGCTGTGGTCGATGAACCGGCAAATGAACAAGCCAATGACAGGACAGAAAAACCTTGGGAAAGCGACGAAATACCAGAGGATGACGCGGCCGCCGAAGAGGTGTCCGGCATCCTTGATGAAATAGAAGATGCCATCGAAATCACGGAAACCGAAGACGAACTCTCCGAGAAAATCACGCCGGAAGCCGAAGAAGATGGCGCGACTGGCGAGAATGAAGAGAGCGACGTCGATAAGGACGAAAAAGGCGAAGAAGATGACGAGAGTGACGTCAAGCTGCGCCTGGTGTCCGACGCGGATGCCGATGAAGGCGAAGACGAGGCCGTGGAAAATGAAGACGAGTTTGACGAGGACGAACTCCTCAAGACCTTCCGCACGCAAATCGAAATCGAGGACGAGCTGGAGGCCAACCCTCCGCCCGTTGATGAAAATGTCACCCCCCTCCCCGCAGACCTGATCGGCCGCCGTGCGCGGGGAGCAAATATCGACGCTGTGAAAGAAAGTATTCGCTCCGCCGATACGGGCGAGTCGGCTGTTACGCCGCGAAACCGGTTCCGGCGCGGGTTTATTCTACCACTGCTCCTGTTGGCTATTGTCGCCGCCATCTATGTCTTTAGCGGATCGATCGTTGCGATGGTTCCGGCACTGGCTCCGGTGGTAAACAGTGTGATTGCGTTTGTGGACGTTGTGCGCAGCGCGGCAGCCGGCGTTGGCAACCTGATCCTCGGGCTGATAAACCGCAGCTAGAACCTGTCCAGCAAGCGTTTGAGATAGTCGATCTCGGCCTCCGGTCGGGTGCGTTCGCCGGTGCGGCGGCGGATTTCGTCCAGCAGTTCCTGCACCCTGCCCTGCAAATCCGGATCCGGCACCAGTTGTTCGGATGTCTCCGAAGAACCTGTCTCGCCCAATGGTCGCCCGAGGGGGTCGGTGCGGCGGGAGTTTTGCGTCTCGCCGGGCTGGATGCCCCGCTGGCCCTCGGCGGCTTCGCGCATTTCCTGATCCAGTTGCCGGATCCCCTCGCGCAGGTTTTCCAGCGCGCGGGCCTGATCGTCGAGGGCACCGCGCTGGTCGCCCTCGCGAAGGGCTTCGCCCGCGTCGCCCATGTTGCGCTCGGCCTCGGCAAGCGGGTCGCGGTCGCCGCCCGGTTGCTGTTGCAATTCGTTCAGCAGGTCGCGTAAGGCTTCCTGCCGGTCGGCGAGATCTTGAGAGCCTTCGCCGCTGTTGTTCAGGCTCTCCTGCAACTGGCGGAAAGTCTCGTCGGACAGGCCCTGCTGCTGGCGCAGGGCGTCGAGCATTTGCTGCAGGGTCTCGGCTGACGGATTATCGCCCTGCGTCACCTGCAGGTTTTCCAGCAGGTCGGAAAGCTGGTCGAGCATCGCCTGCGCCTCGGCCCGCTGGCCGTTTTCCGAAAATTGCTTCAACTGGTCGAGCATATCCTGAATGGCGCTATCATCCAGCATCCGGGTCTCGCTGCCGGATGACTGTTGTGAGTCACCTTGTTGTTGCGCTTCCTGCGCCAGTGCGTCGAGGTAGTCGCGGGTAGCCTGTTCGAGTTCTTCGACCAGTTGCTGCAGTTCCTGTTCGCTGGCGCCCTCCTCCAGGGCCTGCGACAGGCGTTCCTGCGCGCGGCGAAGGCGTTCGCGAACATCCGCAAGGCTGCCATCCTCGAGTATCAGCGCGAGGTCCCAGAGGCGATCGGCCACCTCGGCCCGTCCGGCATCATCCAAGCCCGCGCGCGACAGGGCGTCGAAACGGCGGATGGCGGCGCGCAGGATAAGATAGGTGCTGGCGGGGAGTTGATATTCTTCGGGCAGATAGGTGACGGCGCGCAGAACCCGAAGGGCGCGGGCATCGTTTTGTGGCGACCAGAGGATATCGCGGCGCTGCTCGGCAATGGCGGCGGCGAGCGGGTTCAAGAAGCGCTTGCCGGGCAAGGGGGCGGAGACAGTTGCAGGCGGGCTTTGCTGGCCTGCGCCGTCAAGCACCGTCAGAGTGATGGTCACCGGCAGGCCGGACCACGGGTGTTTGCTCAGATCCTCGCTCAGGGTTTGCGCGAAATCCTGTGTGGAGCCGGAGAACGGCATCGGCAGTTCCAGCGTGATCGACGGTTGCGGCACGGGATCGGGGGCCAGCCCGTAGGTGCGGTCTATGGCCTCGAGATCAAGGGTGATGGTGGCCAAGCCGGAAACCACGCCGTAGTCATCGGTGGCTTCGAAGGCCAGTTGCATCTCGCCACCGGCATTGGCTACCGGATCGGCAGGAATGGACGCCACAGGCGGGATGTCGGGCAGCATGGTGAACTGCCATTCACCGAGGGCTGTCTTGCCGTTTAGCAACCGTATCCCGCCGCTACGGGAAACGGTGAAAACCGTGCCGCGCAAGCCTTCGCTCTCGCTGACAAGGGCTGTTTCGGTGCCGGACAGGGTTTCCTGCAAACTGATCGCATCGCCCAAACCATAGACCCGCAAAACCACTTCGGAACCTTGCGGCAGGGGGATCATCTCGCCTTCCGGCGCTTCGGGCAGATAGATCGAGGGCTTGCCGGTGTATTCCGGCGGGTTCACCCAGGCCTCGAAACTGACGGTTTCGGTGTTGCCGGCGGTCACTCCACCACCAGCCACCTGCCGGAACACGTCGGTCAGGTCGCGCGGAGCGAAGACGACGGCCGAAAGCGCCAGAACCAGCGCCATCAGGCGCAGGGCATGGCGGTCGCGCCGTGCCAGCTGCAAATCGGGTGGCGGAGGGGTGGTCTCCAGCGCCGCTGCGGCCATCCGCGCCTGATGCTGCGCCCAGAGCGCATCGGTGAGCGGGTCGTTCGATCCGGCGGCGGGGCGATCATCCAGCGCCGACAGGGGGCGGGAATCTTGTGAGCGGTCGAGCCGCGCGATTGCCTCGGCCATGCGGGGGCGCGGGAAACGGAAGAGACCGGTTCCAGCCAGCAGAATTACGCCGATGCCCGCAACCGCGAGGATGATCCGGCCCGCAAGAGGTGACAGCAGAGCGAATCCGTCAAAGGCGGCGAAGGCATAAAACGCCAGCACCAGCGTCGCCAGCGGCCAGAAGCGTCGGGCGAGTCGTTCCAGCCAGAGGCCCAGCAAAGACAGGACCATCCTGCCGCGCAACTGGCGCAACACTTGTTGGTAACGGTTTTCCGGTGCTTGCCTGCTCATGCCCTTGCCCTTCAGGGACGGGAAATCATTCCATCCAGTCGGGGATTGTATCGCGATTGATCATCTCTTCATAGGTCGGGCGGGCGCGCACCACGGCGAATTGATCGTCCTGCACCAGAACCTCGGGGATCAGCGGGCGGGTGTTGTATTCGCTGGCCATGACCGCGCCGTAAGCGCCGGCGGAACGGAAAGCGACCAGATCGCCCGCGTCCAGATGCGGCAAGTGGCGCTGTTTGGCGAAGGTGTCACCGGTCTCGCAAACGGGTCCGACGATATCGACCGGTTTCGGCTCGACCCCCGCGGCAGGTTCAATCACCGGCACGATGTCGTGGTGGGCTTCATACATGGCGGGGCGGATCAGGTCGTTCATGGCGGCGTCCACGATCAGGAAATCGCGACCCTCGCCCTCCTTGCGGTAGATCACCTGCGTCACCAGCAATCCGGCGTTTCCGGCGATCAGGCGCCCCGGCTCGATCTCGATTTCGCAGCCCAGATCGCCGACCGTGCGGCGGATGACATCGCCATATTCCATCGGCAACGGCGGCGCCTCGTTCGAGCGGGTATATGGAATGCCAAGCCCGCCGCCGAGGTCGAGACGACGGATGTTGTGGCCGTCGGCCCGCAGGGCTTCGGTCAATTCCGCCACTTTGGTGAACGCGGCCTCGTAAGGTTCCAGATCGGTGAGTTGGCTGCCGATATGGACGTCGATGCCGACCACCTCGATCCCCTGCATCGCGGCGGCCTCGGCATACACCGCGCGGGCCTTGGAGATCGGAATGCCGAATTTGTTCTCGGATTTGCCGGTGGCGATCTTGGCGTGGGTTTTGGCATCCACATCGGGATTGACCCGCACGGCAATCGGCGCGACCTTGCCGAGCGACAGGGCGACCTCGTTCAGGGCGCGCAATTCCGGCTCGCTCTCGACATTGAACTGGCGGATGCCGCCATTCAGCGCCGCCGCCATTTCCTCGCGGGTTTTTCCGACACCGGAAAACACGATGCGCTCGCCGGGAACGCCGGCCGCAATCGCACGGGCATATTCGCCACCCGAAACCACATCCATGCCCGCGCCCATGTCCGCCATAATCCTCAATACGGCCATGTTGGAATTGGCCTTCATCGCATAGCAGATCAGGTGGTCCATCCCCGCCAGCGCCTCGTCAAACACCTGATAATGGCGCTGGAGCGTAGCCGTGGAATAGACATAGAACGGCGTGCCGACGCTGGCGGCAATCTCGGTCAGGGGCACGCCTTCGGCATGCAGGACACCGTTGCGGTAGATAAAATGGTCCATCGGGCGCGCTCCGTTTGGCGAAAACTGGTTCGCGGTATAGCGGCAAGCATGGCCCTTGGCCAAGGGGAAATGATGGCGGGGTGGCTAGTTCACCTCGATATTGTAGATCGACCAGACCCACCAGTCGTCGCTCATCGAGGACAGAGCGATCCGCTCGGCGCGCGGGAATACGATGTGCGTGGGACCGAAATCTCCGATGGCGAAGGGGATGCCGTCGCGCTTGAGGGCAACAACCGCACCTTTGGCTATGGCCTCCTCCAGCGGAATTTCCACCGCATAGCCGTCAAGGGCGCGGATGGTTACGGTTTCACCCGTGGCCCCGGCGGCGCGCAGAACATCTTCGAGCAGCGGGCCCTCAAAGGTATAGACCGGCCCGTCCTTGGGGAAATCCGCCTTGATGCTGACCTGCGGCAAAGCCTGCAGGGCGGCTACATCGAACTGGGCAGCACTATTAAACGACAAGTCGTTGAAAATGAAAAACTTGTCGACCGCCTCCGAACTGGGGCCGCGTGTCGGCATTTCGACATTTCCGGTCACCGTCAGGATGACGGTTCCGCGAAACTCGCCATCGCGCCAGACATGGGCCGCGAGTGCAGGCAAAGCGACGAACGACAGTCCTGCCGCGAAAAATAGGGTTTTGACGAAATTCATAAAAGCCTCCTGTTAATACAGGAACGGCTCTCCGGTGTCGCTCAAGGCTGTGTCTGTCCGGCAGCGGCCGGAGCAACAGGATCCCCTTTGACGCCGCAAGCGGCGAGCGGGGCCAGAAGCAGAACAACGGCAAGAACGGAGAAGATTTTCATCCCAGCACCTCTTTCCAGCTTGCAATCTGACGGCGAACACTATCGGGAGCAGTTCCACCATAACTAGAACGGCTTTTGACCGAGTTGTCCACCCCCAAAACTTCGTAAACGCTTATATTGATGGCCGGATGCACGGATTTCATGTCTTCCAGCGTCAAATCCGGCAGATCGCAGCCTTTGTCTTCGGCCATTTTTACTAGCGCTCCGGTTGCGTGATGGGCGTCGCGGAACGGCAGGCCTGCCTCGCGCACCAGCCAGTCGGCCAGATCGGTCGCGGTGGAAAAGCCGCTGGCCGCCGCCACGCGCAACGCGTCGGGGTTCGGGCGCATGTCGCCAACCATCCCCGTCATCGCCGCAAGCGCCAACATCAGGGAATCAGCGGCGTCGAACACCTGTTCCTTGTCCTCCTGC
>WFTU01000253.1 GCA_015485375.1 Paracoccaceae bacterium
ACCCTGAGAGACCCCATCGGCGGCCTGCCGGACATCGAGGCCCGCCGCATCCGGTTTATCGAGGACGCCGCCAAACGGATCGAGGAGGACTACCTCCGCATCCTGCGCTTCTTCCGTTTCTATGCGTGGTATGGCGACCCCGCAGAGGGGCTGGACCCCGAGGGCCTCGCCGCCTGCGCCACCCATGTCGAGGGCATCGCCAGACTGTCGAAGGAGCGCAACGGTGCCGAGATGAAAAAGCTCCTCGCCGCGCCGGATCCCGCCCCCGCACTGGCCGCAATGGAGGCCTGCGGCGCGCTGGCGCAGGTTCTGGCCGGAAGCAGCACCCAATTCATAGCGCCGCTCGTACATCTGGAGCAGGCCAACAATATCCCGCCGCGCTGGCAACGGCGGCTGGTGGCGCTCGGCGGCGAGAACCCGGCGAAGGCCTTGCGCCTGTCGAAGGCGGAGGCGCAGGCGCTTGCCAACACATCAAAGGCCATGCAGTCCGGCGAAAACCATGCGGTGAACGCCTATCTGTTCGGGGCCGACGCGGCGCTGGACGGGGCGCTGGTCACGGCGGCAACGATGGGCGCACCGCTGCCCGACGGGCTGCTGGCCGGCATCGCCATGGGCGCGGCAGCGGAATTCCCCCTGCGCGGGGCCGACCTTCTGGAAAAAACCGGCAAAGGCCCGCAGCTTGGCGCGGAACTTAAGCGGCTGGAACGGCTCTGGATCGACTCCGGCTTTACGCTCGACAAGGCAACCCTCCTGCGGAGTTGACATGCCGCGAAGCTTCTGGAATGGTCACGCTTCCTGACCTATCCGGATACGACAATGCCTTTCGACTCCATCCTCGCCCTGTTCGGTATTCTGCTGGCCGCCACATGGACCCCCGGTCCCAACAACCTGATGCTGGCCTCCTCCGGCGCGACCTTCGGTTTGCGCGCGACCGCGCCGCATATTACCGGTGTATTTGTCGGTTTCGGTTTTATGCTGTTCACCGTGGCATTGGGTCTGGGAGAGGTGTTCGACCGCCTCCCGATCATCCAGACCATCCTGCGCTGGGCAGGGGCCGCGCTCCTGCTCTGGGTCGCGTGGCGCATCGCCAATACCAAAGCCCCGGGGGAACCGGGCGCGCGCACCAGACCCTTTACCTTTGTTCAGGCCGCGGCCTTCCAGTGGGTCAACCCGAAGGCATGGGCCATGTGCATCGGCCTTGTCGGACAATTCCTGAATGCGGAGCAGGCGGTGCAGTCGGCAGCAATCATGGCCGTGGTCTCGATGCTAAGCGGCGCGACATCGGCCACCGGCTGGGCCGCTTTCGGGCAGTTCCTGCAACGCTGGCTGAAATCCCCCGCAAGGCTGCGGATGTTCAACCTGACCATGGCCGCGATCATCGTGATCGGCGTGATTGCCGTTCTATGGTCGGGCATCTAGCGACCGCCACCAAGGGTCCGCCTCAAGCAAACGCCGCATCGGTGTCGCCGTCTGCTCCGGCGCACTGGTGATATAGCGATGCGCCTCCGCAAGGTTTTCCCCTTCCAGCGTGCGCAGATAGGCCAACCCGCGCGCCAGCGAGAACGCCTCGCCGGTATGCTCGGCAAAATTCGGCTCCAGATCGGTCCAGACCGCGCCATCCCAGCCCTCGGCCGCGCACCATTCGGCCACGCGTTCGCAAACTTCCGGCATCCGGCCCTTTTGTATCCCGTCAGCATGCACCGCCCCGATCCGTTCCGCCGACGCGCGTTCCCGGGCGGCAAGGTCGTCAACCGCCGCCCCGATCCCCGACTTGTCGGAGGCAATGACATGCGTCGCACAGGGCACGCCGACCACCGGATCAAGACAGACCACCAGCCCCATTTTCCGTTTCGGAGAAATCCGGCTGAACTCCATCGGCAGGCGTGGCCCGCGCTCCATCAACCACCCGCCGCGCGTATGCGGCGCGAGGTTTTCGAGGTCCCAGATCAGCGACCCCCAACCGATAATGGCAATTTTCGACACGAAACAATCCTTCCGGCGGCCTGTTGGCAAAATGTGATGCAATCCGCGCCCCATGGCAACGACCACTACACAAAAAATCTTTGCGTTCGTGGTGCCGGATGGTGCAACCTGCCGGACAAACGGCAAGGGAGCAAACGATGGCCTATGAACTGGATGACCTCGTAGCGGACTGCAGGGCCGCCATCGGCGGGGAACCCGATCTGCAACAGGTCTGCGATGCGATGCAAAAGGCGCTGGCAAATCCCGCTTTTGTCGATGCGCATTTCCCGCAATCCGCCGAACCGGGGCGCACGACCCTCTATCAC
>WFTU01000254.1 GCA_015485375.1 Paracoccaceae bacterium
CAGCGGGAAGCCCTCCCACCATTTTGTCCGCAGTTTCCAGTCTTTCGGCTCTCCCATTGCTTCAATCCAACTTACGGGCAAAAACGAGAATACACGCACTGATTGCTTAAACGATTTATACATCTCTTTTGACCCTTTTGGCTCTTTTGACACAAAAAATTCCCTATGTTCCGTGCCCGTATTATTACTATCTCCATTGAAATCACTCAAAAATTTCTCTACCCCAGCCGGAAATTCGTTGTTTGTCGCCTGCTCGAATATAAAATCCAGCACCTTTTTGTTGTCCCGATACAAATCCCGGGCCAGTCCGGCCATTTCGTCTTCTTTCTTATCCATGCCACAAATCCTGCTAACTGTTTCGCGATAGTGTTCAATAAACTGTTTGATATTCGGCGACATCGAATCAGTATGAAATTTCAGAGTGAAAGTCAGTAGATTCAATACTTCCTGATACGATATCGGGTTGTATCTATCGTCGTGCGGTTCCTCTTCGTTCAGGGTCAGGAAAACGCCATGAATTTCATAATCTGGAAACCGATCTTCCACCAGTTTCCAGTATTTCTTTAACTGGTCTTTACTCTGCCTAGAGTTGATCTTGTTTTCAATGATGAAAACTTTTTCTGCGGAAGGCCACTTGATGAAAATATCGATCTTGTTCCACTCGACAAAGACCTCGGCATCCGATAGCTCGCCACTGGCAATTTTGAGCGCCGCATTGCTATCGTCATCACGTTTTTCACGCAAAGCTTCCGCGAGGAACGCTTTCAGAAACCCATCGCCAATACTGTGGTTCTCGCGAGGGTCGAGCAACCACCCCAAAATGGAAGAATGGCGAATTTCCATTTCCTCCATCTTCATAACACGAATGGGATTAAAACGATTCAGGTAGGCTTCGATCTCCCTGAACGTATCATTATTAATGACAAGGTTTTCGAAGTTTTCATACTTGAGAGCTTCGTCAGACATTGTCATTTCCATTCAAGATTGATTCTGATGTGTTTTACTCTCTATATCACACCGACGGCACGCGCGCCACGAAATGGCCTTTTACGCCCTGCGGCCATTGTTTGAACGGCACCTGTCCGGTTTCGCTTTCGCCGTGGCGTTCGGCGTATTCGATGATGGCGGCGGCGGCTTCGGCGTCGGGGGTGAATTTGCCCAGAACGTAGGTCAGCTTGCCCGCTTCCTGAATGGCGACGTTGCAGTGGCGCTCGCAGCCCATGAGGCAGGAGACGCGGCGGACCTCGATGCCCTTTTCGGCGGCGAGGCGTTCGACGTGTCCGGCGAGGATCTCTCCGCCGGTCTTGTCGTCCAGCATCTTCTGGCCGGGCGCGTAGTTGCAGGTGTCGCAGACGGTGATCGTGGTCATTTCATTCCCCTATTTTCCGGCGTTTTGCCGAATCCATTGGCGGGCATCCTTAAGGGTCGTGGCGGTCTCTGCCAATGGCAAATCGGGGCGTGTGACCATGAGGACCGGCAGGCCGAGCGCTTCGGCGGCGTCGAGCTTGGCCTGTGTCTGCGCGCCGCCGGCGTTTTTGCTGACAAGGTGGGTGATGGCGTGTTGGCGCATCAGGGCGGTTTCGCCCGCAAGCGTGAAGGGCGGGCGTTGCAGCAGGAGTTCGCCTTGCGGCGGGGTTGCGGGCGGTTCGATGGCGCGGGTCAGGCACCAGATGTCGCTGCGCGCGGCAAAAGGGGCGAGGTGCTGGCTGCCGACGGTAAGGAAGGCGCGGGCATCGGGTGGCAGGGCGCGGGCGGCGGCTTCGATGGTCGGAACATTTTGCCAGTTCGGGCGCGGCTCCCATGCGGGGCGTTCAAGGCGCAGGAGCGGGGTTTGCGTAGCCTCGGCCGCGCGGGCGGCGTTGTGGCTGATACGGGCGGCGAAAGGATGTGTCGCGTCGATCAGGGCGGTAACGGCGTTGGCGCGCAAATAATCCGCCAGCCCGTCAGCGCCGCCGAAGCCCCCCGTGCGCACGGGGTAGGCACGCGGGGTCGGGCGGCGGGTGGCCCCTGCGAGGGACAGGGTGAATGGGATGTCGAGCGAGGCCGCGAGGGCGTGGGCCTCGGCCGTGCCGCCAAGGATCAGGATCATCGGAAGCCCTCGCGGGCGAGGATAGTGCCGGAGCGGTCGATGACGATGACCTCGACTTCGACGGGCGCGCCTTGCAGGGTGGCGAGGACCTGTTCCTGTGCGCGGCGCGCGACGGTGGCGGCGAGGGCGGGGCAATGCTGCACGGCCTCCAGTGCGGTGTTGGATTGCGCCACGGGTCCGGGGGCGCAGCCCTGTGCTTCAGCCCATGCGGCCAGCGCGGCGAAATCCACCTGCGAGCGGCCCGAGTGCAGGTCCATGGCCCCTTGTGCCAGTTTGGCGAGCTTGCCGAAGCCCCCCGCCAGCGTCAGGCGCGGGATCGGATGGCGGCGCAGGTATTTGAGGACTCCGCCCGCGAAATCGCCCATGTCGAGGCAGGCGGTCTCGTCAAGGCCATAGAGGGCGCGCGCCACGCCCTCGGAGGTCGAGCCGGTGGCGGCGATCACATGCGGGGTGCCGCTGGCCACGGCCACGTCGATGCCGCGATGGATGGAGGCGATCCAGGCGGAGCAGGAGAACGGGCGCACGATGCCGGTGGTGCCGAGGATCGACAGGCCACCGACAATGCCGAGCCGCCCGTTCCATGTGTGCTTTGCCAGCTCCGCGCCGTTATCGACCGAGACGGTGATGTCGAGGTCCGGCGCACCGCCGGTTTCGGTCAGCACGTCGGCGATGGCCTGATCTATCATCAGGCGCGGCACCGGATTGATGGCCGGTTCGCCGATGGCGAGCGGCAGGCCCGGTTTGGTGACGGTGCCGACGCCCGCGCCGGCAAGGAAGCGCAGCCCCTGCCCCTTGGCGGCGCGCGCTATGCGGGTGCGGATGGTGGCGTGGTGGGTGACGTCGGGGTCATCGCCCGCATCCTTGATGATCGCGGCCTCGGCCCAGTTGTCGCCCTGTGCGGTTCCGGCCAACTCGAAGGACGGGGTTTCGCCTTTCGGCAGGGTTATGGTGACGGGATCGGGGAAGCCCTGCCCCTCCAGCGCCGAAGTGGCGGCCTTGGCGGCGGCGGCGGCGCAGGCGCCGGTGGTCCAGCCGCGGCGCAGGGATTTGGCGGAGTCAGGCATGCAGCCATGCCGGAATATGGCCGATGTCGGGCAGGATCACGTCGGCATAGGGGGCGAGGGTGTCCGCCCCGACGACTCCGGTGGTGACGCCGATGGTCACCATGCCCGCCGCGCGGCCTGCCTTCAGGTCATGCACGGAATCGCCGATCATCGCGACCTGCGCCGGTTCCAGCGCCATGGCCTCGCTGAACGACCAGAGCATTTCGGGGTCGGGTTTGGCTCCGAAGCCGGAGTCGCAGGCGACGACGTAGTCGAAAATCTCCAGCACCCCCGCCTGTCGCAGATGGGCCCTAGCCGGAACCGCGTTGTCGTTGGTGGCAATGCCGATTTTATAGCCCTGCCCGCGCAGGCCGGTGAACAGGGGTTCGAGCGGCACCACGGGCTGTTGCGGGGCCTCGCAGGTGGTTTTCGCGACGAAATTGTAGAGGGCGTCGGCTTCCCAGTCCGGCAGCACCTTGCGGATGGCGGCGATGATGATCTCCATCGAATCCGTCACCACGAAGCTGTGCGGCAGGAAACGGCCACTGGCGAGGTCGTATTCCAGCACGTCGGCCAATGTTGAGGCCAGTTCGCGGTCGCCGCGCGACAGCCCCTCGATAAAGCCGCCGCACCATGCGCCCCATGTGGCGTGAAAATCGAACAGGGTGCCGTCCTTGTCGAACAGCAGCCCCTTTAGAGCTTGTTGCACTCCGTCCCCTTTGGTTCTCTCCCGCGCGGTCGTTCGGCGCAGGGCGAGCATATATCCCCCCGCGCGCGGGTCAATGTTGTGTGTGGTCGCGGTTTTCGGAGAAATGCCGCCGATCTGTCGCCTGAAGGCTGGCAAACCGGCGATTGGTGGCTAGGTAGGGGGCGTCAGGTGCCGGTTTTGGCGCCATTACAGAAGGGGACTCTCCGATGACGAAAATTATTGCCATTATCATTATCCTGCTGGGCGCCGGTGGCGGCTATTATGTCTATAGCCAGAACCAGGCGGCCAGCAGGATAATGATAATGG
>WFTU01000255.1 GCA_015485375.1 Paracoccaceae bacterium
CTGGGGTCTGCTGATTGACGCCGCCAAGTGCCCCGAGGATTGCAGCGCCTGTGTGACGGCCTGTTCCGAGGAGCAGGGATGGGAGAACACCGGTCTGGAAACCGACCCGCAGTGGATCCGCAAGGTTCTGCTGAAGGATCTGGAGACGGGCCGGACGAACTCGCTGCCGGTTATGTGCCAGCACTGTGAGAATCCGCCCTGCGTGGATGTCTGCCCGACGGGTGCATCCTTCAAACGCCCCGACGGCGTTGTGCTGGTGGACAAACACCGTTGTATCGGTTGCCGTTATTGCATGATGGCCTGTCCCTACAAAGCACGTTCTTTCGTGCATGAAACCGTGACCGGCCAGAAGGTCAACATGCCGCGCGGCCGTGGAACGGTCGAGAGCTGTACGCTCTGTGTACACAAAATCGACCGTGGCGACCGAACCACCGCCTGTGTCGAGGCCTGCAAGGCCACCGGCTACAACGCGATTATCTTCGGTGATCTCAATGATCCCGAGAGCGAGATTGCCAAGGCGCTCGAAGCCTATCCGAGCATCGAACTGCGTGCCGACCTGGGGTTGAACCTGGGCGTGCGTTACCAGAACATTTAAGGGGGACCAGAGGATGGAACGGGTAATCTATCGTGAAATCAAGGGCACTCCGCAGTTCTGGGGCCTGATGGCACTGTTCGGCGTGTTTATCGCCGCTGCCGCCTATGTTGTTTATTATATCGAGGAACACGGGCACATTGTGACCGGCATGAACAACCAGATCGTCTGGGGTCTGCCGCATGTGTTCGCGATTTTCCTGATTGTTGCCGCTTCGGGGGCGTTGAATATCGCCTCCATCGGTTCGGTTTTCGGCAAGACGCCGTATAAACCCATGTCGCGCCTGTCCGGCCTGCTGGCGATTGCGCTGCTGGTTGGCGGGCTTGCGGTGTTGGTGCTTGACCTCGGACGGCCCGACCGTCTGGGCGTGGCTATGACCAAGTTCAACTTCACCTCGATCTTCACGTGGAATATCCTGTTGTATACCGGTTTTATCGGGATCGTCGGGGCCTATCTTTATACGCAGATGGCGCGGAGCATGCCTGCCAAGGTTATCAAAACCGCAGGGATTGCCGCTTTCGTCTGGCGTCTGGTGCTGACCACCGGTACCGGATCGATCTTCGGCTGGCTGGTGGCGCGTCAGGCTTATGATGCAGCAATTATGGCGCCGCTGTTTATCGTGCTTTCCTTCGCAATCGGTATGGCAATGTTCCTGCTGGTGGTGATGGGTGCAACCCGCCTGACCGGCCGCAAGTTCGGCCCGCAGCTGCGGACTCGCCTTGCCCGTCTGATGGCGGTGTTCATCGCGGCGTTGCTGTATTTCACGACCGTCCAGCACCTGACCAATATCTATGCTTCCGAGCATGGCGGGATCGAAGCCTTCATTCTGCGGGATGGCGGTATCTATACCTTCCTGTTCTGGGGCGTGCAGGTGATCCTTGGCGGGCTGATCCCGATGGCGATCCTGTTCCACCCGACGCTTGGCAAACAGGCCGGCATGGTGGTTCTGTCGTCGCTTCTGGTGGTTGCCGGTGGTTTTGCACAGCTTTATGTGATCGTGATCGGCGGTCAGGCCTTCCCGCTCCAGATTTTCCCGGGCTACGAGGTTTCGTCCAGCTTCTATGACGGAGTGGTGAATTCTTACACCCCGAGCATCTGGGAGCTTGGCCTTGGACTGGGCGGCGTGGCGTTGGCACTGGCTGTCACGTTCTTTGGAATGATGGTCCTGCGCATCTTGCCGAACAACCTTTCCGATGCCAATGTGGACCCGAAGGGTAACGCATAGGTAGGTATATGGAACAGGAGCTACATCCGTTCGCGAAATTCATTGCTATTCTGGCGCGGGGCAAGACCAAAACCCGCTCCTTCACGCTGGAGGAATCCCGCGAGGCGATGGCGATGATCCTGCGGGGCGAAGCCCGCCCCGAGCAGATCGGCGCATTCCTGATGCTGCTGCGTCTGAAAGAGGAAACGCCGGAGGAGATTGCCGGCTTTACCCTCGGGACGCGCGACACCTTTGATTTGCCGGATGACCTGCCGGAGATTAACCTCGACTGGTCATCCTATGCCGGCAAGCGGCGGCAGTTGCCGTGGTTTATCCTCTCGGTGCTTCTGCTGGCGCAGAACGGCACCAGGGTTCTGATGCACGGGACCGGTGGCCATACGCCGGGGCGGATGTATACACGCGAAACATTGCAGAAGCTCGGCTTCCCGATCGCACGCTCGTTCGAAGCGGCGGCGGCGGATATCCGGTCCAGCAACTTTGCCTATATCCCGCTGGAAGTCATGTCCCCGAAACTGCGCGAGCTGATCGAGATGCGCCCGCTGTTCGGGCTGCGCTCGCCGGTTCACAGTTTTGCCCGCATGTTGAACCCGTTCAATGCGCCGGTGATGATGCAGGGTATTTTCCATCGCGGTTTCATGGACGTGCATGCTGGTGCCGGTCTGCTGCTGGAGCAGCCCGTGACCACGGTTTTCCGTGGCGAGGGTGGCGAGATCGAGCGGCGGCCGAACAAGCCGACCGTGGCGTGGACCGCAGCAAACGGCGAGATTGATAGCGAGACATGGCCGCAGATTCTTTCCGACGGCCACGCAGCCGCTGACGAGAGCATGGACATCAACCATCTGGTTGCCGTCTGGCGCGGCGAGGACGCGAGTGAGTATGCCGAGGCCTCGGTCACCGGCACGCTGGCGATCGCGCTGAAATCGCTCGGCAAGGCCGACAGTCACAAGGCGGCGCAAGCTATGGCGCAGGAGATGTGGGACAACCGTGACAAGGGTAGCTTGCCGGTGGCAGCATGATCCCGCGGTTCCTGATTGCGGCGGCGCATAAATCTTCGGGTAAAACGGTAGTATCGACGGGGCTGGCGCGTGCGCTGCAGCAACGCGGACTGAATGTGCAGACCTTCAAGAAGGGGCCGGATTATATCGACCCGATGTGGCTGGAAAAAGCCAGCGGGCGCGCGTGCTACAACCTCGATTTCAACACGATGGAGCGCGACGCGATCCTGCGGTTCTTTGTGGACCGCGCGACGGGTGCGGACATCAATCTGATCGAGAGCAACAAGGGTCTGTATGACGGGGTGGACCTGCACGGTGCAGACTCCAACGCGGCGATGGCCAAGTTGTTGCAGGTGCCTGTGGTGCTGGTGGTGGATACATCCGGCACGACGCGGGGTATTGCGCCGCTTCTGGTCGGATATCAGACGTTCGATCCCGATG
>WFTU01000256.1 GCA_015485375.1 Paracoccaceae bacterium
GCCGCGGCCAGCGCGGCCGGAATTATTACCGTTTCCGCCGCCCTGGCCCGGCGGGCCGAGGAAATAGGCATCCGCCATCCGCGTCTGCAGGTGTTGCGCAACGGTGTCGATACGACATTGTTCCGCCCCCGGAACGCCGGAGACGTGCGGATGCGCTTCGCCATCACCGGGCCGCTGATTGTCTCCGTCGGCAATCTGGTGGAAAACAAGGGTCACGATCTTGTAATCGAGGCCCTGCGCGACCTGCCGGCCGACACCCGCCTGCTGATTGCCGGGGACGGTCCGGAAGAACGGCGCCTGCGCGATCTGACCCGGCGGCTGGGTCTCGAAAAACGGGTCATATTCACCGGCCGTCTGCCCCATGAGGAGCTGCCGGCAATCTACAGCGCTGCCGATGCCCTGGTCCTGGCCTCCTCGCGCGAGGGCTGGCCGAATGTGCTGCTGGAGGCGATGGCCTGCGGCGCGCCGGCGGTGGCAACCGATGTCGGCGGTGTCGGTGAAATCATCACCGCGCCGGCGGCAGGACGCATCGTGCAGACCCGCACCGCCGCAGCCATCGCCGCGGCCATCCGCGACCTTTTCGCCACACCGCCGGAACGCGCCGCCACGCGCGCGCATGCGGAAAAATTCGATTGGGAAGCCACAAGCCGCGGCCAGATGGCATTGTTTCGCGACATCTTAACCACTGCATGATATCCATCCGCCGCATATGAGGGTATGAAGTTCTGCGGGCGGCACTACGATCGCCTGAGGGGAAACAGCGGGCCAGGCGCCCGCCAGCGTAACGGGGTCACGTCCATGACGGAAAAAATCGCGGTTATCGGCCTGGGTTATGTGGGATTGCCGGTGGCCCTTGCCTTTGCCAGGGCCTATCCCGACACGGTCGGTTTCGACATCAGTGCCCGGCGGGTCGAAACGCTGAAGGCCGGCCATGACTACACGGGTGAGGTCGAGGACGAGGAACTCGCCACCTCCCCCATCCGGCTCAGCGCCGATCCGGCGGATCTGGAAGGGGCGACCTTCTTTGTCGTCACCGTCCCCACGCCGATCGATGCCAATCGCCAGCCGGATCTCACCCCGGTGAAAAGCGCCTGCCGCACCATCGCCCCCCATCTGCGCCCCGGCGCCGTGGTGGTTTTCGAATCCACCGTCTATCCCGGCGTGACCGAGGAAATCTGCGGCCCGCTTCTGGCGGAATGTTCCGGCCTGAAACAGGGTCGGGACTTCACCCTCGGCTATTCGCCCGAACGCATCAATCCGGGCGATAGGGAACATACGCTGGCGCGCATCGTCAAAATCGTCTCGGGCGAGGACGAGGCAACCCTGGAACGGGTCGCCGGTGCTTACGGGCGCATCATCACCGCCGGGCTGCACCGGGCCTCGTCGATCAAGGTCGCCGAAGCGGCCAAGGTGATCGAAAACACCCAGCGCGACATCAATATCGCCCTGATGAACGAGCTGGCACTGATCTTCGATCGCCTCGGCATCCGCACCGCCGACGTCCTGGCGGCGGCCGGCACGAAATGGAATTTCCTGCCCTTTTCGCCGGGTCTGGTCGGCGGCCATTGTATTGGCGTCGATCCCTATTATCTGACCGCCAAGGCCGAAGAGACCGGTTACCATCCGGAAGTCATCCTTGCCGGCCGACGCATCAACGACACCATGGGCGCCTTCATCGCCCAGAAGCTGGTCAAGCTGCTGATCGGCACCGGCGGCGCCGTCAACGGGGCCCGCGTCGGGGTGCTCGGCATCACCTTCAAGGAAAACGTGCCCGATATCCGCAACAGCAAGGTGCCGGACATTCTGCACGAACTCGGCGATTTCGCGATTTCGCCACTTATCCATGACCCGCTGGCCGAAGCAGGGGAAGTCCGCGAGGAATATGGCCTGACCCTGAGCTCGTTTGAAGAGATGAACGATCTCGACGCCCTGGTGCTGGCGGTTCCTCATAAAGCCTATCTGCAGGATCGGGACGCATGGCTTTCCCTGTTGCGTCCGAACGGGGTGCTGATCGATGTCAGATCGGCCCTTTCCCCGGCAGATCTGCCCGAGGGCATCACCTATTGGAGCCTGTAAGCCGGATGAGGACGGAATCATGAGCAACCCGCTGCGCGATCTGGCCAAGGCCGCCGTCTATGGCGGCTATGCCCGTCTGCTGCGGCCGCTGCCACGTGCCGCGCTCTCCCTTACGGGACGGCAGCGCCTGGTCATTCTGCTCTACCATCGGGTATCGGATGATTTCCGCGACAGCGTCACCATCGGCTGCGAACATTTCGAAGCCCAGATGGCCCATATCGCCCGGTATTATCCGCTCCTGTCGTTGGACGATCTGATCGCCGGAAATTTCGATCGCCACGCCCGCCGGCCGCTGATCGCCGTCACCTTCGATGACGGGTATCTCGACAATTACACCAATGCGGTACCGATTCTGCGCCGACACAGGGTTCCGGCAGGATTCTTCGTTTCCACCGGCATCGTCGGCACCGATCGTGGTTTCGCCCATGATCTGAAAAAACTGGGCCATGCCCTGCCCAATATGAGCTGGGAGCAAATCGGCGAAATGAAGGAAATGGGCTTCTTCATCGGTGCCCACACGGTCAATCACGCCAACCTGGCCAAAATCGACGATGAAACCGCCCGCTATGAACTGACCGAGTCCATGAACACCCTGCGCCAGCGGCTGGGACTTCAGGAAGTGGCCATCGCCTACCCCTTCGGCAAGCGCAGCGACATCACCGAAGAACGCCGGCAACTCATCCGCGAACTCGGCTACACTGCCTGCTTCTCCGCCTATGGCGGGCGCAATCGCTTCCCGCTCGACCTGTTCGACATCCGCCGCAGTGGCGTCAATTTCGCATATACCCGCACCGCCTTCGAAGCCCTCATCGAAGGCTGGGTCTGAACACGACCGCTCCTGTTGACGGGGTGGACCCCTCTCCCACACCCCTATACGCGTATACCCCTTTGCCCTGCTGTCTTCCTCCGGGCACGGTACATCGGGAACGACTACACCATTCCGAAGGGGCCGTGAAAAGACGCATCGCGGATGTTTTCCTGCCATCCGCTAAAGAACAAGCGTTCCTTCAGGCACGGTACATCGGGAACGTTTTGCGTGACAAACCCGCAAATTTCAGGCACGGTACATCGGGAACAATGCATAGCGGCCAGAAGCCGGAAAGCGACAAACCGGAAAGCGACGGGGGAACGGTTGTTGCTGCCCTTTTGCCATCCTTCCGCCCGGGTCGGCCGGGGCAAAAGCGGCGGCAGACAGGCAGGAAGAACAACGGGTAGCTTCTCGGCAGGCGAAATTCAGGATAGCGGGCAACAGCCATGGCGGACACGAAAGTCGATCTCTTTCTCGACCAGCTGGTCAATGCGCCGCTGAAGGACGACCGCGCCCTGATGGAATTTCCCTTTTTCAGTCTGCAGAAACGCCCCCGCACCCAGCCCTTCATCTATGACGACGGCGCGGTAAAGATCGAAATTACCCCTGGCGCCAAGGGCATCGCCACCATCTGGGACAAGGATATTCTGATTTATCTGGCCTCCCTGCTCAACGAACGCATCGAGCAGGGCAAGCCGGTGGAGCATACCATCCGCTTTCCGGCCTATGATTTCCTCAAGGCCACCGGGCGAGGTACCGGCAAGCGCGCCTATGAACTGCTGCTCGATGCCCTCTACCGCCTGCGCAGCACCAATATCGTCACCACCATCGAGGCTGGCGGCCAGGTCGACCGGCGGGGCTTCGGCTGGATCGAAACCTGGCGGGTGGTTGAAAAAACCGACGGACGCGGGCGCAAGATCATGGCCGCAGTCGAGGTGACGCTGAACGACTGGATGTTCCGCTCCATTGTCAAGGACCGCAATGTCCTGACCATCAACCGCGAATATTTCACCCTGACCAAAGGGCTCGAACGGCGCCTTTACGAGCTGGCGCGCAAGCATGTCGGCCATCAGCCGGACTGGCTGATCAGCATGGCCCGCCTGGCCCAGAAATGCGGCACCGCCGATACGCTGCGCAAGTTCAAGCTCCGGCTCAACCAGATCATCGAGGCCGAAAGCCTGCCCGACTACCACCTGGAACTGATCCGCGATCCGGCCAGCGAGGAAATGCAGGAGCTGGCCCGTGACGGCTACAAGCGCCAAAGCAGCAGCGAACGCATTCTGGTACGCTTCTTTCCCAAGAACACCGCCTCCCGCAGCACAGCGGATGCGACCTCGCGAAACAGCAAGGGCGATGGCCGCCCGATAGGCTACCCTCCCCGTGGCAAACGGCAAAAGACAAAAGACAGCGCCTCATCGCGCAACCGATAAGCTCTCTGCCCTCCTGCCTCCATACGCCCGCACCCCCCAATCACACGAAAGTTATCCACAGACCCCCTCCCTACCGCCATGAGCACAACTTGCGTCACACGGTATATCGGGAACAAGATATCGGTATATCGGGAACGCCCTGACTCGGTATATCAGGAACACATTATCGGTACATCGGGAACGCAAAACACCCTTAAGCTTAAGCAATAAAAGCAAAACCCCGATGCCTAACGTGTTAACACCCTTAGTTAACGTGTTAACGACAACGGGCCGAACTTATCCACAGCCTGCACCGTGACACAGAACAGACATAAGTATTCAAGGCAGATATATCAACATCATCGTAATCACAGATAAAACAGCAAATGAATATACCCTAACATGTCAGCCAAAACACACAATGGAGGCTGACATGAAATCCCCTATTTTCTTCGATACAACCCTGCGTGACGGGGAACAAGCGCCTGGCAATGCCATGAGCCAGGAACAGAAAATCGATATCTTTCATCATATAGACATGACCGGCATCGACTATATCGAAGTCGGCTTCCCCTCCTCTTCCCCGGCCGATTTCGCGGTTACACGCAAACTGGCTCACAGTCCCCGCAAAGCAAAAGTTTGTGCCTTTGCCATCGCGACGGAAGAAGACATTGCCACAGCCGTCAATGCCCTTGACGGAGCAGCGGACAGTCAGGTGCAGATTCTGCTCACCGGATCGGAAATTCATGCCGAACACAAGCGCAGAATGCCCCTCGATGCCCTGCTGAGGGAAACGGACGAAGCCGTGACCTTCGCCGGGAAGAAGGGCGTTCGGGATATTTCCGTGGCTCTGGAGGATGCCACCCGCGGCAGCCCGGAGTTTCTTCGCCCCATGGTCGAACAGGCCATTGCCGCCGGGGCTACCACCCTGGTTATTCCCGATACTGTCGGGGCAATGATTCCGAAGGAATATGCCGGATTGATTGCGGCCATCCGTTCATGGGTCGGGGAAAAAATCAAAGTCATCGCCCATTGTCACAACGATCTGGGGCTGGCGGCGGCCAACAGCATCGCAGCATTGGAGGCCGGCGCCAATGGCATGCAGACGACCTTCTGTGGTATCGGGGAACGGGCCGGCAATACCGCGATCGAGGAAATCTATGCCATACTCCATTACAAATATCCGCAGATATCCCTGCATCTGGATCCCAAGGCCATTGCTGCGGCATGCCGCCATATCGAGGAAAGCGTCGGCCTGAAGATCGGCCATCACAAACCGATTATCGGCCGCTATGTCTTTGCCACCGCGGCCGGATTGCATATCAACGGCCTGACCAAGAAAAACATCACCTATGAATTCGTCAGCCCCGAATTGTTCGGCCGTAAGAGCGAATTGGTAATCGGGCGGGTATCGGGGCGTACCGCCGTGCGCAACAAGCTGGAAAAACTGGCTATTCCCCATGACGACGATCTCGTCAACCGGGTCTATCAGGAAATCACCACAGCGGAAAACCGGCTCGATTTCAACGATGACGATACATTCCGCGCTCTGGTGGCGCGGCTGCTTGCCCCGCGCTCCCTTTCGGCCTGAAGCAAAACAATCAGGCGACGGGAAAGGCCTCCAGCAGGGCGGCGGCGCCCATGCCGCCGCCAACGCACATGGAGACGATACCGTAGCGTTCACCGCGTTCGCGCAGGGTACGCAGAATATGACCGCACTGGCGGGCACCGGTCATGCCGTAAGGATGACCGACGGCAATGGCCCCGCCATGAATATTCAGCCGTTCGGGGTCGATATCCAGCCTTTCCTGACAGTAAAGCACCTGTGAGGCAAAGGCCTCGTTCAGTTCAATCAGATCGATATCGGCAACGGTGAGATCGAATTTGCGCAGCAGCTTGGGGATGGCAATCGCCGGTCCGATACCCATTTCACCCGGTTCGCAGCCACTGACAACGAAGCCGAGAAACCGTCCCAGGGGGGACAGGCCCCAGCGTTCGGCAACCTCTTCGGCAAGCATCAGCGTCATCGCTGCCCCGTCCGAAAGGGTCGAGGAATTGCCTGCCGTCACCGTCCCTTCCTCTCCGAACAACGGTTTCAGGCGGCACAGGCGTTCCATATCCGTGTCGCTACGGATACATTCGTCGCGGCGAATGACGCCGGTTCGTGCCGTCCGTTCTACCCTTCCCCCGTTCGTTTCGGTGAAAACGGGCATGATTTCATCATCGAACCGCCCCTCTTCCCAGGCCCGTGCCGCCCGGCGGTGGCTCTCGCAGGCGTAGATATCCTGCCGGGTGCGGGAAATACCATAGCGTTGGGCTACATTCTCCGCGGTACGCGCCACATTGCGCGAGGCCTTCTTCAGATAAACCTCCTGCAGATTTTCCTTATCCATCTCCAGATACATTTCCGGCGCCTTCTGCATCATCGCCGGATTGAACAGCGCATGCATATTGATGCTGCGCATGGTCATGGAAATGGATTCGCTTCCCCCCGCCACCAAGGCATCGGCGGCGCCGCCGGCAATATGGGCGGCACCGATGGCAATCGCCTGCAGCCCGGAGGCGCAGTAACGGTTGACGGTCATCCCGGCGGCTGAAACCGGCAGGGAGGAAAGCGCGACGACATTGCGCCCCATGTTCATTCCCTGCGGACCTTCGGGAAAGGCGCAGCCGATGATGCAGTCCTCTATTCGCTCCGGCGGCACAAGGGGCTGACGGTTCAGCAGGGTGTCGATGCAGGCGGCGGCCATATCGTCGGGCCGGACCTGGCGCAGGCCGCCACGGAAGGATTTACCGAGCGGCGTGCGCACGGCATCCACAATCACCACATCGCGCATGGCGGCTCAGACGGCGATGGCGGCCGGATCCGGACGGCGCTCGGGCACCGGCGACCAGATGAACTGCGACCAATAGCTTTCCGCCAGCTCTATCCAGTCGATCATATCCTCGCGGCTGTTGCGGAATTTGCCCATATTGACCAACAGCCAGCTCATCACCGCCTGGCTGTCCCGGCAGTCTTCGCAATGACCGGAGGTGCAGCAGAAGTTGAGGGTTTCGAAATCCGCCGCATAGACATTGAAGCCCGGCAGAACCGGATTGCCGTTGGCAACCCGTTCGGCGTGCTGCGGATGGGCGGTGCTCAGGCTCGGACAGACATCATAGCCAAAGGAACCCCACTTGGTTTTTCCGGTGATCATGGCACGGATGTAAAAGGGGGTGCTCAGCACCGTGTCGGGGTATTTTTCCTTAACCCTCAGCGCTTCCTCCATCAGGCGTTTTTCATGTTCCTGGCGCAGGGGGTCGCTGGTGTCGTATTTGCTGTAGAAGTTGAAGGTGGTGCGATTGCCGTTGTCGCGGATGCGGCGCACCGTCTCCTCGATATAGGGAATGCCGTCTTCGGTGATTGCATAGATGAAGCGGGCCCGCGGATCGTTGCGGTAATGGCTGAGCGCCGTATCGAACAGGCC
>WFTU01000257.1 GCA_015485375.1 Paracoccaceae bacterium
CCCTTTATACCCAGATCCATGACCCATCCTCCTGTTTGCTTTGCCGCCAGTTTAGGCCATACACAGGGACATGCAGTCAAGATAGCCGGCACAATAACAAATTGTGCGCCTCCGACGCCGTTTTGCCAACGAATTCCGTTTAAACCGGCAATCCCCTAGCCGCAGTAAATATCGGCAATGTTGTCCTGAACATCGAGCCGGATATTAATCCGCTCGGCAAAATACTCCATCGTCACAACGGAGCCGGCCTCGATCACCCGTTTCGGATCGGGAATCGTCACGCCCGCCAGTGCCGTTACCGGCTGCCCGACCAGATACTGGAACTCCGAAGCCCCGCAGCTGTCGGACATCCGCGCCGGCGGGGCCGGATTGACACTCTCGAAGTAGCCCGAACTGTTGGTACACGCCGCCACAAACAGCGCCCCCGCCATAACAAACCCTGTTGCTTTAAATGCCATTTTCGCCCCCTGAGCCGTAATTCACACCCGAAGCCTAGCGCCAAATCCGCGGTCACTCAACCCTACAACGGTTCGCGCGATATCTCCACATTGTCGACCAGCATCCCGACGGGTGCCGAGGCGGTAATCCCGACCTCCAGCACATTCAGCAGCGAGTTCGCCGCTACCAGAGTCTGCATTTCGCCCTCCAGCACCAGTTCGCCGTCCTGCCAGATATGCACCTTGCCCGAAACGTCATCCAGCTTCATATGCACCTTGACCTCGAACCATTGGCCATAGGGCACGCTCACGTCGCGCTGCTCCAGCCGCGCTTCCGGTGCGCTGCCCAGTTCCAGCCCCAGATAGCGCTGTTCCCAGATGATAACCTCCGGTCCGGGCCGGAATTTCCGGCCTTCCTCGCGAAAGGCGGCAATGGAATAGGGCACATATTCATCCAGAAAAAAATCCGCCTTGAACCACAGGTCGTTCCCCTTGATAAACCAGAGCCGGTTATTCTCCAGCAAAGTCTTGGTCGCCGTCATCACCTTCTTGGCGTTGACCGAGGTAAACCGCACCGCGCCGTCCTCGGCATCGATCCGGTTTTCGACAAAATCGGCATTCCCCGCCAGAATATCCTCGCGCAGCCCGCGATTGGCCATGGCCGAGCGCACCTGCGGCGACAACAGGGTCATCGTCGACCATTTGCCCTCGCCAAACCAGTTGCGAAAATCGCTGTCCCCGAAATCGAAGCGGAAAGCCTTGTAGTATTTCACCAGCCCGTCACCGGCATCGGCCAGCACATAATCGCCGGTTTCGTCAACCACCGTAAAATCGTCGAGCACCGTATCCTCTTGCGCCGGGATCAGGAAGTACAGCGCCCCGCCGAGCAGCAGCAACCCCAGAACAATCCGCCCGAATTTTCCCTTCAACATTCCGCCTTCTCCCGCAACAACCCGTTTCAGGCGCACATAACCACAGATGAACAGGGGCTGCAATTTGCATTCTCGTGATAACGGCGGCGACTTCACGGTTCCCTTTCGCGCCCGCCTGCCCTATATGCCTCTCATGACAAATACCGCCTCGAACACCCCGCCCCTGCCCGCCGAAATCGCGCGCCGCCGCACCTTCGCGATCATCTCGCATCCGGACGCCGGCAAAACGACCCTGACGGAGAAATTCCTGCTGTTCGGCGGGGCGATCCAGATGGCCGGACAGGTGCGCGCCAAGGGCGAGGCACGCCGCTCCCGCTCCGACTTCATGCAGATGGAAAAAGACCGCGGCATTTCGGTTTCCGCCTCGGCCATGTCGTTTGAATTCCGCGACTACTGGTTCAACCTCGTCGATACCCCCGGCCACTCGGATTTTTCCGAGGACACCTACCGCACCCTCACCGCGGTGGACAGCGCCATCATGGTCATCGACGGCGCCAAGGGCGTCGAGAGCCAGACGCAAAAACTCTTCGAGGTCTGCCGCCTGCGCGACCTGCCCATCGTCACCTTCTGTAACAAGATGGACCGCGAGAGCCGCGATATTTTCGAAATCATCGACGAGATCCAGGAAAACCTCGCCATCGACGTCTGCCCCGCAAGCTGGCCGATCGGCGTCGGGCGCGACTTCATCGGTGCTTACGACCTTATCAACGACCGCCTGCAAATCATGGACCGCGCCGAGCGCAACGTGAAGGCCGACAGTATCGAGATCAACGGCCTCGACGATCCGAAAATCGCCGATCATGTCCCTGCCGATCTGCTGGACAAACTCCGCGAAGAGGTCGAGATGGTGCGCGAACTGCTGCCCGCCTTTGACCGCGAGGCCTTCCTCAACGGCTCCATGACCCCGATCTGGTTCGGCTCGGCGATCAACTCCTTCGGCGTGCAGGAACTGATGGACGGCATCGCCAGCTACGGCCCTCCGCCGCAGGTCCGCCCCGGCACCCCGCGCGAGGTGCTGCCAAGCGAGACCAAGGTCGCCGGTTTCGTGTTCAAGGTGCAAGCCAACATGGACCCCAAACACCGCGACCGCATCGCCTTCGTGCGCCTGTGTTCCGGCCATTTCAAACGCGGCATGAAGCTCAAACACACCCGCACCGGCAAACCCATGGCGATCTCCAACCCCATGATGTTCCTAGCAAATGACCGAGAATTGACCGAGGACGCATGGGCCGGCGACATCATCGGCATCCCGAACCACGGCCAGCTCCGCATCGGGGACTCCCTGACCGAGGGCGAGGACATCCGCTTCACCGGCATCCCGTCCTTCGCCCCCGAGCTGTTGCAAACCGTGCGCGCCGGCGACCCGATGAAGGCCAAACACCTCGACAAGGCCCTGAACCAGTTCGCCGAGGAAGGCGCCGCCAAGGTATTCAAACCCGAAGTAGGCTCCGGCTTCATCGTCGGCGTCGTCGGACAGTTGCAATTCGAGGTCCTCGCCTCGCGCATCGAACTCGAATACGGCCTGCCCGTGCGCTTCGAGCCGACACAATTCACCTCCGCCCGCTGGGTCAACGGCACGCAAGAGGCCGTCGACGCCTTCATCGCCGCCAACAAGGGCCACATGGCCACCGACCACGACGGCGATCCGGTCTACCTCACGCGCCTGCAATGGGACATCGACCGCGTGGAGCGCGACTATCCGGACGTAAAACTCACCGCGACGAAGGAAATGCAGGTAGAATAACCTTACAACTTCACGGATTGGTCAAGCGAGCAATAACAGCGCCCCGACCACACGTATCGGAGGTGTTTCTTGCTATGGCTCCCCCTATAGATTATCTTTGGTATGAAGATATTGCGTAAATAGGGTTTTCAGCATGTCATTTAGGCTTCGAAAAAGTGTTAAAATCGCTCCAGGTATTCGATTAAACCTTTCTAAATCAGGACTCTCAACCAGCGTTGGCGTCCGCGGTGCATCAGTAAATCTTAGCTCGAAAGGGGTTCGAACCACGGCAGGCATTCCGGGAACTGGAATTTCTTACTCGAAACTATCAAAGTTGGATAGCTACTCGAAAAGTAACGCCGCCGACGCAATTTATCTATTAGATGACATACGCGTCGATCTTGCACACTCTTTCAACAAGATTTCGCCAAAGGTGAATGC
>WFTU01000258.1 GCA_015485375.1 Paracoccaceae bacterium
CTTTACGCCCCCTCCCGCCCCCCTTTTCTGAGGGCTCATCGCAAAGAAAAGGAGGAAAGTTTTCGCCCCCCTTTTGATAAGGTGCAATGTGGTAGGTTGGGGCTCTGCTCCTACCGCCCTTTTTGTTCGCAATGACCGTAAGAACGCCGAGGCCTTTCAAACGCTTGAGCGCTTCCTTCACAGTCGGCATCGTGAAGCCTGTCAAATCCACCAACCTCGGCTTTCCGATCGTAACAGTCGGGCTATTGAAATCACTTCGGAGAAGTAGCAGGAGCAGCACTGCCCTGGTTGCGGCCGATACTTTCACCTTCGCCATTGAAACGATCACGCCGTCAATGAAGGACTGGCGGGGAAAGGGGGAGTTGGTCTCTACCATCGCGACATTGAGCCTGCTCAGCGTTTGGCCGTATTGGCGTCATCACCTGAAATGTTCGGGAAGTGCGACCAGAGCATCCAACGTATTGGGAGCGTTTGGCCCACAGTCGGTGGCGCAGGCCCTCAGCAACGCATCTCTAGTGCGGAAGTAGCCAACGGCACGCCAGGGTCGCTCTGCGCCTCCCTTCTTTCTGCGCTGAAGGATCCATTGGCGCCCATCTCTGCAGACAATCACACGCCAATTGTCCCTCAAAACCAAAACGACCTGGTGATAAGCGTCAGCTGTCTCGAACCGTCGACTGGAGATCCCGTGATCGGCAACGCCTTCGCGGCATTCCAGAACCACTATGGGCGCTCGAACCTGCCCCACGGCTGCGCCTCGCTTGGCGCCGGAGCCATTCTTGATTTCCATTGGATCACGCGACCCGCTTTTCACGGCTATCCAACCAGGCAGAGATTTCGCTCTCGCGCCATGCCACGAGGCGCGTTCCCAGCTTCACCGGCCGAGGGAATTCACCGCGCTTCATCCAGTCGTAAAGGGTCGAGCGGGAAAGCCCGGTGCGGGCTTCGACCTCGGGGCGGCGTAGCAGTTTGTCGGGCATTTCGGTTCCTTTCGGCTTGATCGGGTCACAATCGGAAATGTGCCAACAGAAAATTGATCAGCCGAGGGAAGACCCGGAGCCGGTTTCCTTCCCCCGAAATGTTACAATCACCGCCGTTCGCCCACCAACCCTTCAGGGCATGGTGGAAGCATGACCGCGCGTAGCTTGTTGCATTGGATCAGGTTCAATTTCTGGGAGGGCGAAAGCCCCCTCATTTCCCGTGACAACTGGCTGCACCAGACCATTCCGCGCAGCGGACCAGCGGCCCACTTTGGGTAGCCCTTCTGGATTGTCGATGCCATGACAGTGGAATCGCCATTGCTGAGTTCATCCCGCCACCGCGCCGCCTGATGGCTCGCCTCCCTCGCTGAAACACCAGCAGCGCGCATTGCTGCGACTTGGAAGAACGCACGATCTTCCCACTGTTGTCGAAGAAAGACCGTTTTCTTTTGGCCTTTGTCGGCAAGTCGCAGATCCGCAGCGCGAGCATGCGTAACACCAACTGCTTTCGTGACCGGAAGTCCTTCTGCGAAAATCATCCGCAAAGCTTCGTCGCCCCACCATGGGCTTTCGTAATGCCAGAAACGTGCAAGATAGAGCGCTGCGATTTCCGCGCGCGCCCTAGCGGCCTTCCAGTTCCCCCTGTCTTCCAGGCGCTCAAATTCCTCCACCGGAATGGCCGAAAGAATTTCATCGCTGAATGCGGCAATCCGTTCTTCGGGCGTGAGTTCCGATTCTGTGTTTTTTCCTGGCAGAATGTCTGATCGGCTTGAAAGCGTCGGACCTTTCATCCCAACGCCCCCAGTCTATGCACGTTGTCGGCGCGCACCTCCTCACCGCGCAGGAATCGAGCCCAATTGGCCATCATGTCCCGCCGCCGGTCGAGCATGTCGGATCGCTGATAGGCGCGCTCCACCTCAGAGCCTTGCCAGTGAGCCAGCGCAATTTCGGCCATGTCTCGGGGATAGCCACGCTCAGCCGCCCATTGCCGAAAGGTCGAGCGCAGCCCGTGCGGCACGGCGGGGCGCTTGCTGCGCCGGTCAAGGAAGCCGGGTCGACCGGCCTTAACCTCAGTCTCCTGCATCCGCCGCATGACACCGGAAATCGACATATCGGAAAGAATCCCACCGCGCGGCGCGAAGAATACAAGGGAGCTGTTCTCAAACCGAGGCAAATCCTTGAGTAGCTCAACGGCCTCGGGCGCAAGCGGCACGCGGTGCTCGCGACCGTTCTTCATACGCGACACAGGAATGGTCCAGACGCCGCCCGATCTTGCGGAGTCCGTCAGGGAGCCAGGCTCGATCTCGTCCCAAGTCATGCCCCGCACCTCACCCGAGCGTGCCGCCGTAAGGGTCAAGAATTGCAAAGCCCTTGCGGCCATACCGTCGCGTTGGGCAAGGTCCGACCACCAGCGCGAAACGTCACCCAAGGAAAGGGCGGGATGGTGCTGTGCCTTCGCCACCTTGGCTGGAGCCGGGAGCAATTCCTTGAGGTTGCCACGCCACGCCGCCGGGTTGTCACCTTCGCGATGCCCCGCTACCGTCGCCCATGTCAGAACAGCCTCAACACGTCCGCGCACCTTTTTTGCCGTTACAGTGCGTATGCGCCAGTGCGGTTCGAGCATCCTCAGAATGTCTTTTGTGCAGATATCCCGCACCGGCATATCGCCGAGCGCTGGCATGACCAGCCGGTCGATTGACGAAAGCCATTGTTTGCGGTGCTTCTCGTTCTTGATTTCGGCCAGCTTTGCATCGGCATATTTTTCGACGCACTCACGAAACGTGAGCGGTCTGATCTTATCAGCGCGCTTTTCAGCTAGCGGGTCACCACCTAACATCGCCTTGCCTCGATTTTCGAGAGCCACTTTGCGGGCGGCGGCAAGCGTGACCGCGGGCGGACTGCCCAACCCGAGTTCGCAACGCTTTCCGCGAATAGTAATGCGCTGCACCCATTGACGCGCGCCGTTCTTCGTCACGCGAAGGAATAAGCCCTGGCCGTCAAAATACTTGCCGGGCTCGACCACGGTTTCCACGAACCTGGCCGACAGTGCTTTCTTTGGCGCTCTGAAATTTTCACGCGGCATCCGATCCCCCATTTCATCCCCCACAAATTGCGGGATCACCTCGGATTACACTGGAAATCCTCGCACAATGTAAGCCATTTATATGGCTGTTTTATTGACCATTTTTGGCCCTCCACGGAATTATCCAGAATAGACGGTGGCGGCCCTACGGGCTGCCACTTCCTCAACGCCGCCCCGCCACTGCTGCCCCGACAGCGCCGTGTCGCCGTTTCCCGGCCGAGCCCGCTTGCCCGCCGGAACCGGAGCGTGTATCAGTTTCATCGCTGCACACGTGTGCAATGCCAACCCGGCCGCCTGACCGCGCCGGCTGCGCGACGGAGAAGAAACTTGGCCGAGGAACACCCCCGCAACGGGCTGCGCGACCGCACCGAATTTGCCCGGAACCTGGCCCGCAGGGTCGGCAAACAGGCGATGGCGGCGCTGGCGCCCGGCGCGC
>WFTU01000259.1 GCA_015485375.1 Paracoccaceae bacterium
CAGGGTATGGCACGGCGCACGATTGCGGCGCTGGGATACAATGAATGCGTGACCTACAGTTTCATCGACAGGAAATCGGCGGAACTGTTCGGCGGTGGCTCGGATACCGTGATGCTGGGCAACCCCATTTCGTCCGAGATGAGCCACATGCGCCCGACCCTGCTGCCCAGCCTGCTGCTGGCAGCGGCCAAGAACCAGTCGCGCGGCTTCAACGATCTGGCCCTGTTCGAGATCGGCCACGGTTTCGAGGGCGGCGAGCCGGAGGAGCAGAAACTGCTGGCCTGCGGCATCCGCACCGGTGCCACGGCCCCGCGCAACGCATTCGGCACGCGCCGCGATGTGGATGTGTTCGATGCCAAGGCCGATGCCGAGGCCGCGCTGGCCGCCATCGGCGTGTCGGTCGGCAACCTGATGGTGATGCGCAACGCGCCGGAGTGGTTCCACCCGGGCCGCTCTGCGGTGCTGTCGCTCGGCCCCAAGAACCCGCTGGCGGCGTTTGGCGAGCTGCACCCGAAGGTGCTGGCGGAAATGGACGTGAAAGGACCGGCGGTGGCCTTCACCCTGTTCCTTGAAAACGCGCCCTTCCCGAAGGCGAAAAGCAAAACCCGTCCGGCGCTGGATATTTCCGACTATCAGGCGGTGGAACGCGATTTCGCCTTTGTCGTCGATGCGGATCTGGAGGTGGACAAGCTGCTGAAAGCCGCCAAGGGCGCGGACAAGAAGCTGATTGAATCGGTGTCCCTGTTCGACGTGTTCAGCGGCGAGAAGGCCGAGGCGCAGATGGGGGCGGGCAAGAAATCGGTTGCGATTTCGGTGCGTATCCAGCCGAAATCCGGCACGCTGACCGACAAGGAAATCGAGGCGGTGGCCGCGCAGGTCATCGCCAAGGTGGAAAAAGCCACCGGCGCAACATTGAGAGGGTAAGCCCATGAAAGTCTATCTGTCCGGAGAAATCCACACCGACTGGCGCGAGGAAATCGAGGATGGCTGCAAGGCGGCCGGCCTAGACGTGAAGTTCTCCGCCCCCGTGACCGATCACGATGCCTCGGACGATTGCGGCGTGGCGATCCTCGGGGCCGAGGACAACAAGTTCTGGCATGACCGCAAGGGCGCGCAGATCAACGCCATCCGCACCCGCAAGGGCATCGAGGATGCGGATGTGGTCGTCGTGCGCTTTGGCGAGAAATACAAGCAGTGGAACGCGGCGTTCGATGCGGGCTATGCCTCGGCGCTCGGCAAATCGCTGATCGTGCTGCACGGACCGGAACACCAGCACCCGCTGAAGGAAGTCGATGCGGCCGCGCTGGCCGTGGCGGAGCGTCCGGAACAGGTGGTGCAGATCCTGAACTATGTGCAGACGGGGAAACTGCCGGGGTAGACCCGCTATCCGGCCTGCAAAAAGGGCCACTGGCGGTTTTACCCGACAGTGGCCCCCGTTTGGTCAAAATGTGCCCCAATTGTTAAATTAACAATCTACCAGTAACTTCGGGGCGTGCCCGCCAAAGCGATACCCCCGACAACTACACATCGAGAGTGGCCTGAACCTAGAATGACCTCCGGAAAGCAGCAAGAAACATGGCGCGGATTGCCGGTTTATGACGCGTTTGGGCATAAAATCCATTTGACGTCACGCGAAATGCGCATGGTTGCCCCCGACAGATATGTCTTTTTGTATGATTTTCTGGCGGCTTCGATACTGGTTCTGGCGAATGTGCATGGCTATCGGGATACGCTGGGCGCACCCATGGCCGTGGTCTTGTGGTACGGCATGATATTGCTGGTAACGGCGCTGTATCATGTCTTTCTGGTTCTGGCGCTTCTGCTTTCGAAAAAACAGCCGAAATTCTTCCTGTATCTGCCACTCGTCGGCTTCGCTTCCCTGTCGATCGCGACGTTTATTGTCAATTTCTTCTATGCCCTTATGGTCGGGGAACCCTATACATTCGAGATGGCCTCGCGGCATATGCTTTTCAATGTCGCCATGGGGGTCCTGTTCGAAACCATCTTTATGCTGTTCGTTTTCCCGAAGGTCATATCGCGGATCGCGCCGGAGGAAGCCGGAACAGTGCCGGAGCCACGCCCCGCCCCGAGCCGTATATTGTCCATCGCGGGCAGGAGCTTTCCGGTCATCGATATTATCTCCATCTCGTCCCAGGACCATTATCTGGAAATCGCAATGGCTGCCTCGAAGGAGTTGTTGCGCGGGCGGATGGCCGATGTTCTGGGGCAGTTGACGGAAACCGACGGGATCTCGCCGCACCGCTCCCACTGGGTTGCGCGGGCCGCTATCGAGGGGATCGGCGGCAAGTCTGGTGCAAAGACGCTGATGCTGAGCAATGACACCGAAATCCCGATCGCCCGCACCAAGCTTGCGGACGTGAAAGCCTGGTATGAAGGCTGATATTCCGGAACGCTCCGGAATAATATATTAACATGTATATTGCATGTGCATTTCAATAAAGGAGGGAAAAGTGCTTAAGGAATTCAAGGATTTTATTGCCAAGGGCAATGTCATGGATATGGCCGTCGGTATCATCATCGGCGCGGCCTTTACAG